>JABFRY010000514.1 GCA_013140955.1 Acidobacteriota bacterium | reverse complement strand
GCTGACCGCGGCCCCGACCGCCGCGGTCAGCAGTTCAGCGATGATGCCGGCCGCCGGGTCGAAGTGCAGGTTGAAGGGGAGCGAACGCTCGACCACGCAGACCGTGAGCACACCCGCGGCCAGGGCTCCCAGGGACAGCAGCCCTGCCACGTCCTCCGGGGCGGCGAGGTCTTCCGTCAGGCCGAGCAACACGCCGACGACCAGCGCTCCCAGCACGCCGCCACCAAGGCCACTGGCGAACGCGCGGGCCCTGTGCCGCCAGGCGCCGTCGGCACCCGCTCGTGCCTGCCCCGCCAGTGCCCAGGCGACCCTGGCCAGAAGCGACCCCGTCGCTCCAAATGGCATGGTCGCACCGGAGTTGTGCAGGCGGCCCAGGAGCGCGTACGCCCGCACGGAGTACGGAGAGTGCCTCAGTCGGGCGATGACTTCCGGGAGCACCATGGCCAGCCCTTCGGGCTTCAGGCGCTGGATCTCCTGCTCGCCCCTCCGCCTGACGCCCTCATCCGGGTCCTCCACGGTCAGGATCGCCAGCCGCTCGAGACTCTCTGGCACACCGGCCACGGCCAGCGCAGTCACGGCGTTTCGTCGCTCGACGGCATCCGCGCTCCCGGCGTACTCGACGATCAATGACAGCGGGTCACTGTGCATGGCTCAGGACCTCCCGGGTCCAGTACATCAGGTCGTCACGGCTCGACTGGGGGGACGCGAGCACGCTGCGCAGGACGAGTTCCAGCACGGGCCTTTCGGCAGGGACACGTCCCCGCAGCTGACTGAGCTCGGCCTTGTTCAGCAACTGGCGATTCCTCGCCCGGTCCTTCAGCGAGTCGATGACGTCCTCGGACATGGGATGATCCCGGCTCCCGTCGGCAAGCTGCTCGATCCACCACTGCATCGCCTCGGGGGGCGCGTCGTTGACGATGGCGGCGCGCAACATCATCTCCGCGCTCACGTGAGTCCACCTGATGTCGTGGCGGACCTCGTGCATGGTCAGGAACTCACCGAGATCGGGAAGACGCACGATCATGCCGTCGGCACCCAGGGAGGCCTCGAGCGTCCGGATGGCGGTCTCGATCTGCCGGTGAAGCGGGTTCGGATTCAATCGCTCCCGAATGGCGTCGCGAATCGGCTCGATCAGGAATTCGTGCGTGATCTCCACGAAGTACCCGCCCAGTCGCGGCTCCACTCGAACGATGGTCCTGTTCTCCAGCAGGTCGAGCACGCGGGCCCGTCCTGCGCCGTTCCTGAAGGGCGCCTCGATCAGGGCCCGCTTCTCGACGATGTTCCGCGTGCGGCTCCCGGTCAGCAGGCTGCTTAGAATGTCGAGACACTCCATGCAGTCCTTCGAGTCGAGTGTGGCGAGGAACTCGTCGAAGAACGTCTTCAGGATTCCTCCCGTCCCCCGAAGCGCCCTGACGTCCTCCAGGGTGATCGCGCCGGCACGGCGTTCACCTGCATTGACCAGGCGGTGCCCGAACTCGCGCCAGAGCTTGTCGCACACCACTTGTATATGTGCGGGCTCCACGAAGCGTTCCTCCTTCACCAGCCCGCTCAGGATCTCGCTGTACGCGTCCTCGGAGTAGGCATAGCCGTAGATGCGAGCCGGCTCCTCGATCGCCTTCCGGGCCTCGTCGACCGGGAGGAGCTCGAGCCGATAGGTGTGGTGATCGAGTGTCGGCACGACTTCGCGAAGCGGCCCGAGCTGACCGATGTACTCGTCACGCATCGAGAAGACGAAACGCATCGGAAGCGGTTCAACGGTCGGCTCATCCCGCGCATCGTGCCGTCGTGCGGCGTCCAGACCGCGGAATTCCTCGAAGAACTCCCACCGCCGCCGCCAATCAGGCCCGTCGTCCGTGCGGCCCGGAAGCCTCCCTGCGTCGACGAACCGGGTGAACAGCTCTTCGAACTGGTCGAAGATCAGCACCAGCGGGACCTGGAGATCGCGGGCGTCGAGCACCTCGAAGAACTCGCGAAAGAACGGCGCGAGCCCGGCCACCGGCACAACAAGGTCCGCGAGCAGTTCGGCATGGGAGTCGTGCACAGCGGGACGGTCGAGCAGGGAGGCGAGCTGTCCGAGCGTCGTCCGCTCGTCAACGGGCGCCTCGTCGGCCCCGGCGTACGCCGCCAGCATCGTCCCGTAGCGCTCGAGCGTGACGGAGGACTGCAGCAGGCGCGAGAAGTACGGCGTGACACGGGAGGCATCCGCCACCGGCAGGCCCCTGCAGCTGAGCGACGACTCGAGCGGCTGCAGCAGGTTCCTCCGGTCGTTCGCGCTCCTTGGCAGTGCGTCATAGCGTTTCAGCAGGTCGCCGATGGGGACCTTCCCACCTGCGCCGATCGGCGAACGCAGCGCCCGCTCGACCGCCTGCCGTTCGAGTTCCGGATGCAGCACGGCCGTCTGCAGCGTGGCCTCGCGCGTCGACCGTACAGGGTCGTCCTGCGGCAGCACACGGACCGGGAGCCAGCCTTCCGATGTGAGACTTGGAATGATCCGGGCGTTGAGCAGCGAGGTCTTGCCGGCGCCTGAAGGCGCATGCAGCAGCGTGACTCGGCTCGACAGGATCAGGCTGAGCAATCGACGAGAATCGCTTCCCCGGCCGAAGAAGAAGTCCGCGTCTTCCGGCTGATAGCTCCGTGGTCCCTTGTACGGCGTGAACATCGCCCCGTCCGGGCCCGGCGCAGGTTCGGCCCCCGCCGCCTCCTCAGGCTCGTTGCTCATCGCAGGCCTCCATGGCGTTCTCAGAGGCTTCGACCAACCTGGACATGAAGTGCTCAGGGGTGGCATCGAGGATCGTGATGCCCATCTGCTGCTGCGTGGCTTCCTTGAAGTCGGCCCAGAGCCTCCGCTCCACCTGCCGGTACGAGGCGATGTCCCGGTTCCACTCGCTGGACAGGGGGGCATACCGGAACGTGCGGCTTCCGAGCAGGCGCTCGCTCAGCAGGACGTGGTAGAGCAGACGGAAGTCGGGATCGAGGGGGTTGTAGCCCAGGAACAGCGCTGCCGGCGAGTTCTCGACGAGGCTCTCGACGTCGGTTGGCACGAAGCCCGGCCTCGCGGCACGGTGAATGAATCCGAGGTAGTGATCCGTGGAGATGACACAGCTCTGGTCTACGTCGTGAGACCCGTGATGCTTGTAGAGAATGGGCTCGACCAGCCTCGCGAAGGACACGTCCCTGGCCGGCATCCTGACGGCCCCCGTTCCGGCGAGCCAGACTTCGACCTCCTCGAGGTCGTCGAGATTCAGCGTGCGCGGGCGACCGCCCTCCGAGATCTGGATCTTCCGGTCTGGCAACGCCGTGAATTTGTCGTAGACGTTGACGAGCACTTCGTCGTGACTGCGCTGCTGCACCACTCGGCTGAAGGGGACGCCTTCTGCGAGTAAGGCCCGCTCGATGAGCATGTCGAAGTTGGTCGTCACGATCAGCGGCGTGTCGAGCCGTCGCGTTCTCGACCGCGCACGGCGCTGCAGCGACTTCAACAGGCGGGCGAGGAGCCTATGCGTGTTGGGGATGATGTACGACCGGTTGATCACCAGCTCCCGCACGCGATCCTCCAGCCGGCGATCACCGCTCCTGGCGGCATAACAGGTGCTGATCAGATCGACGGGTGGTGTGATCTGGGTCGAGTCGAGCTGCCACAGCGCCAGGTCCTCGAAGATGGCTCGCGCAATCTCGTCGTTGTCGGGCGGCATGTCGAGGCGGCTCTGCTCCGTGGCAGGACCCACGAAGTACGTCACGGTGCCTGACTGCAAGTGCT
The DNA here is from genome assembly GCA_013140955.1 of Acidobacteriota bacterium. Classification (GTDB taxonomy): domain Bacteria; phylum Acidobacteriota; class Vicinamibacteria; order Vicinamibacterales; family UBA2999; genus JABFRY01. The sequence continues at coordinate 24,396 of JABFRY010000514.1, read as the reverse complement.
CGACCAGTGACGCGACGGCGCTGTCTACCGGGTCTCCCGCCAGTTCCTCGGCGGTCGCGCCCGCACGACGACGGGGGCCGATGAGACGCCGGGGCTTCGTACCCGTGATTCCCCAATACAACCTGTCGAGGGCATCGCTGTCGTCGGCAGTTCGAAAGGACACCCAGGTATTGGCTCGCAGGAACAGGGGAAGCGGCACGTCGCGCGGCATGCCCGGAAGCGCGATGGGAATGACCGGACGCTTTCGCTGGACCTGGAGATCGAGCGCCGCCCGCATCTCGGTCTGCTCCCAGGGCCCAAGTCCGCTGGGTCCGACGAACACGGCCGTCGCAGAACTTGCCTCGATGCCTTCCTCCAGCGCCACCTGCCACGGGGTGCCCGGGCGCAGTTCCCACTCATCGAGCCAGACACGCACACCACGCTGCTGGAGGCTCTCGGCAATTGCCCGTACGACGGGCTTGTCCACGCTGTTGTGGCTGAGAAAGACTTGTTGGGCCGGCACGCTGCTGTCCTCTGCTGTATTCCGACAGAGATGCTGCAACGCCCCGTTTGCATACGGCTGGGCGTCTGGGCGGCGCCATTATGCATTAATCCCAGACGCCGGCCGCTGGTGAATGACGAGCGGGGTGGTCAGCCCGTCGTGGCAGGGCGGGGTGCGCCGCCTGATTCGCCCTGGACGGGCGATAAGCTCATCCTTTTATGCCTTAGGGGGCCTTCGTCGCGCTCACAGAGTCAGGCGACCGACCGGCCCGCCACAGCTCGATCGGCCACCCGGCGCGCCATGCCGCTGAAGATCAACTGGTGAATCGGGTACAGCGCATACCAGTACACGAGCCCCCACAGTCCCCGCGGCGCAAAGAACGCGGTTTGCGACAGCAGCGTGCGGCCATCCTCCTGCGGCTGCGCCTTGAACTGCAGCCAGGCACGCCCCGGCACCTTCATCTCGGCCCGCAGGCGGAGAAGGGCGCCTGGCGTGACGGCCTCCACGCGCCAGAAGTCCAGCGCGTCGCCCACGCGGACGTCGCGAGGATGCCGCCGCCCCCTCCGCATGCCGACGCCGCCGACCAGGCGGTCGAGCAGGCCGCGCACGCGCCAGGCCCAGGTCATGTACAGCCATCCGTTGTCGCCACCCAGTTGGCTGAAGGCGCGGTAGACGTCTGTCGCCGGCGCCGCGACCATCCGCTGACGATGCTCGATCACCATGCCGTCGTGGGTGGCCAGCACCACGGGCGGTACGTCGCCCTGGCTCGACGCAAGGGCGTCGGTCCAGGCGGTCTCGACCAGACCCGCATCGAGGTGCCCGAGCGCGGCCGACACGGCCTTGTCGTATCCCATCGGCACGATGGCCGGGAAGAGCGCCTGCGCCCGAGGGTCGCGGACCACCACCTCGTTGCGAAGGCCTTCGATGAGGGGCCGCGCGATGGCAGCAGGGATGGGCGTGACCAGATGCACCCAGTACGAACTGAGGCGCGGCGTCAGCAGCGGCACCGGCACGAGCAGGCGACGGAGGCCGCGGAGCCTGGCGTAGCGCGTCATCATCTCGCCGTAGGTCATCACGTCGGTACCTCCGATCTCGACGATGACGCCCGCGCTGGCAGGGACGCCTGGCGCTGCGGCGAGGTAGTCCACGACATCGTCGATGGCCACGGGCTGGATGCGGGTGTAGACCCAGCTGGGACACACCATGACGGGCACACGCTCGGTGAGGTAGCGGATCATCTCGAAGGAGACGGAACCGGCCCCCACGATGACCGCCGCACGGAACTCGGTGACCGGCACGCCAGCCTCGCGCAGCGCGTCGCCGGTCTGCTGGCGTGAGCGCAAGTGCGCCGAGAGATCCGTCGTGGGGTCGCCCAGGCCGCCCAGGTAGATGATCCGGCGGACGCCGGCCGCGCGCGCGGCCAGCCCGAAGGCCCTGGCCGCCTCCAGATCACGGCGTTCGAAACCGTGGCCGGCACCGAGGCTGTGGACCAGGTAGTAGGCGACATCGATGGCGTCGAGCGCCGGCGGCAGCGTCCGTGCGTCGAGCACATCCCCCTGGACGACCTCGACCTGGCGCGCCCAGGCCCGGCCATCGAGCCGGCCCGTGTCGCGGACCATGCAGCGGACGGCATAGCCCGTCGCCAGCAGACGCGGGACGAGCCGGCCGCCCACGTATCCGGTTGCCCCCGTAATCAAGACGCGCACGCGGTCACACTCCCGAACGTTGTGACGCCTGGCGCCGCGTCCCGGGTCCAGAGGTCAGGGTCTGATGTGCGTTCAGGGCGCGTCCCGATCGCCTTCGACGAAGAAGGGTTTCATCTCCGGGTACTCGAGGACCTTCACGGTTGCCCCCGCAGGAGCCTGGTCGCGTGCAACCGCGAGAAACGCATCCTCGGACTGCGCCACCATCGCCCGCGCGAGATCGTGCTTGTGGATCGAGTGGTAGCGGGCAGGGATCGCCCAGTCCAGCAGGGGCAGCACAGAGCCAAGGATGCCCGGCGTGTTCGAGTTGCCAAGGATGACACCCGGACGGAACACGCCAAGCGCATCGAACCCGACGGCCCCGACCGCCTGCTCCTTTTCGCCGATGATCCTCGCGTACTGCATCCTCGAGGTGGGGTCTGCGCCCGCGGCGGTCATGACCGCGCAGACGCGAGCGCCCCCGGCCCTGGCGGCCCGGCAGAAGGCCTGCGGGTAGGCGACTTCGATCCTGCGCACCTCCTCCACCGGCATCCTCGCACTGCCCTTGCCGACGCCGAATGCCACGAGCGCGATGTCAGCGCCCTGCGCGTGCGGCGCGACCTCCGCTTCGAGGTGATCCATGTTGACGACGACTTCGGACACCTTGGGGTGGGTGAAGGCATTCGTGGTGCGGCGCGTCACCACCACCACCTTCCTGCAGAGGGAGCTTTCGATCAGCAGGTGCACGATGCGTCCGCCAACGTTCCCCGTCGCCCCCAGCACGATCGCTGAGTACTGAGTCCGTGCGTCTGCCGCTGCGGCTGCCATCGTCATCCGCGCATCTCCCCACGGCCCGCGCGTCTGTCGTCGGGCGTCGCTGGGAGTATAGCGGCGGCGCGCCGCATCGGGCCGTGTCCGGTTCGGCACTCACCCTCCGCATTCCCTTGCGGGGCGAGGCTCCGCAAGGCCTGCCCGGAGCCGGCTCAGGCGCGGACGACTACGCTCCTCCGCCGCAGGGAGCGGCGGTCGGCAGGGCACATCGTGTTGGCGTCCCCAACGCGTCGCCCCTGTGCACTTCGGCACACGCGCCAGGCTGTCGCACGACTAGAGTGGCCGGAGGCGCCCGTGGAAGACGCCAGTTGAGGAGCACATGAAGCCAAGCATGACATTGGGCCGCCTGTTCGGTGTCGATATCGGTCTGCACTACAGCTGGTTCATCATCGCGCTCCTGATCACGTTGTCGCTGGTCGGGCACTTTGGTGCGACCGACCCGACGTGGAGTCAGGCGACCGTGTGGGTCGCGGCGACCGTGACGGCGGTGCTGTTCTTCGTCTCGATCGTGCTCCACGAACTGGCGCACGCCCTTGTGGCACGCGCACGCGGCGTGTCCGTGCGGTCGATCACGCTCTTCGCGCTCGGCGGCGTGGCGACCATGAACACCCCCTCGCCAAACGCCAGGACGGAGTTCCTGGTCGCCGCGGCCGGACCGGCGGCGAGCGTCGCGATAGGCCTGGGATGCTACGCACTGGCCGCGTCACTCGGCTGGTCCCCACGAGCCGACATCAGCGCGCCCACGGCCGTGCTGGGGTGGCTGGGGTACATCAACATCTGGCTGGCAGCCTTCAACCTGATTCCCGGCTTCCCGCTGGACGGCGGCCGGATCCTGCAGGCGATTCTCTGGGGACGAAGCGGCGACGCCGACCGCGCGACGATGACCGCGGCGCGCGTGGGTCAAGCCGTCGCGTTCGGCTTCATCCTGCTCGGCGTGGTGCGATTTTTCGGGGGAGCGGGCTTCGGTGGCCTCTGGATCGCGTTCATCGGCTGGTTCCTGCTCCAGGCCGCACAGGCCAGCTACGCGCAGGTTGCGGTCGTCGCCGACCTCCGCGGCGTCCGCGTCCGCGACATCATGTCACCCGACTGTCCCACGGTCGATCCGGACATGCGGGTGCAGGCTCTGGTGGACGAGCATCTCCTGCGGACTGGCCAACGCTGCTTCGTGGTCGGCAGCCCAGGGCACATCCTCGGCCTGCTCACCTCCCACGAAATCACGGACGTGGCTCGCGACCATTGGGGCAGCACACCGGTCGGCACGATCATGCGCCCGATCGGTCGGCTTCATGTGGTTCACCCCGACATGCCGGCGATTGACGCCTTGCGGCTCATGGGACGGGAGGACGTGAACCAGCTGCCGGTGATGTCCGGGGAGACGTTCGAAGGCATGGTGAGCCGCAGTCATGTCCTGCGACTGCTCCAGGCTCGTGCTGAGCTGACGTTGCCCGCCACGCGGAAGTCCTCCACGCGGCTCGCGACCCCGCGCGAGGCGCCGGCTCTGCCCGTGACGTCCTGAGGCGCATCCGCGCCGATACCTCCAACCAGTCAGGAGCGGCTGTCCTGTATGGGACATCCCCGGGTGACCGGGACGAACCATCCTTCGGCGTGGAGACTCACGTCGATGGGACGGCGCTGATCGGGGCGACGTCGCAGCCCGACCCGGCCGAGCCGTCCCGCCCGCCTCACCGCACCACCACCATCATCGCGGTGGGTGCCGCCGTTGGCATCCTCGCGCACGTGGCGCTCCGCTACGCCTTCCACGTCACGCCGGCCGTCTACCAGTGGCCACTGCTGGCGACGCTCGCCCTTGGCGGTGTCCCGCTGCTCTACGACCTGCTGCGGCAGCTCCTGAGCCGAGAATTCGGGTCCGATCTGCTGGGCGGCGTTGCCGTCGTCACGTCACTGCTGCTGGGCGAGTACCTCGCCGGCGCGATCATCGTCCTGATGCTCTCCGGGGGCGACGCCCTGGAGAGCTACGCACTCCGGAGCGCCTCCTCGGTGCTGGCAGCGCTAGCCAGGCGGACGCCTTCGATGGCGCATCGGAGGCGCGACGGCGAGCTCCTGGATGTACCGCTCGACGCGATCGCGGTGGATGACACGCTCGTGATCCATCCGCACGAACTCTGCCCGGTGGACGGCGTGGTCATCGACGGCCACGGCGACATGGACGAGTCCTATCTCACGGGAGAGCCGTTCCGGATCACCAAGACCCGTGGCTCGACGGTGATCTCCGGGGCGGTCAATGGTGCGTCCGCGCTCACCATTCGGGCGACACACCGCGCCGCAGACTCCCGCTTCGCGAAGATCATGGCGGTGATGCGCGAGTCCGAGGCCAGCCGGCCACAGTTGCGACGACTCGGCGACCAGCTCGGCGCCATCTACGTGCCGGTGGCCCTGACGGTGGCCTGTCTCGCGTGGGCGATGAGCGGAGACTCCATCCGCTTCCTGGCGGTGCTCGTCATTGCCACACCGTGTCCGCTGCTGATCGGGATTCCCATCGCCATCATCGGTTCGATCTCCCTGTGCGCCAGGCGCGCGATCATCGTCAAGAGCCCTGTTGTGCTCGAGAAGATCGCGCAGTGCCGGACCGCGATCTTCGACAAGACCGGAACCCTCACCTACGGTGCACCGGCGCTGACGGAGCAGCTCCTCGCCCCGGGCTTCGTCCAGCACGACGTCCTGCGTCTCGCGGCGAGTCTCGAGCGCTACTCGCGCCACCCGCTGGCCCGCGCCATCCTCGCGGCGGCGACGGAATCTGGCCTCGCGCCCCTGGAGGCCACCGAGGTGACTGAGCCGGCCGGCGAGGGGCTGCGCGGCACGGTGGCCGGCCATCAGGTGCAGATCACCAGTCGCCGCATCCTCACGGGCCGGGATCCGGCCGCCGCGGGTCGGCTGCCTCCCGTTGCGGGCGGGCTCGAGTGCCTGGTGGTCATCGACACCCGCTACGCCGCCACGTTCCGGTTTCGGGATGCACCGCGCGCGGACAGTCGATCGTTCGTGCGTCACCTGGGTCCGTCTCACCAGTTCTCGCGCGTGATGATCGTGTCCGGCGATCGCGAGTCGGAGGTTCGCTACCTGGCAGAGCAGGTGGGCATCACCGAGATGTACGCGCAGCAGAGCCCGGAAGACAAGCTCGATCTCGTGCGCAAGGAGACAGCCGCAGCCAGGACGCTCTACGTGGGGGATGGCATCAATGACGCGCCGGCCATGATGGCCGCGACGGTCGGCATGGCGATCGGTCGGAACAGCGACGTCACCGCTGAAGCGGCTGGCGTCGTGATCATGGACAACTCGCTCAGGAAGGTCGACGAGTTCATGCACATCAGCCGACGGATGCGGGTGATTGCCCTTCAGAGCGCCGTCGGCGGCATGGTGCTCAGCGCCATCGGCATGGGGTTCGCAGCCACCGGGCATCTCAGCCCGGTGAGCGGAGCCATTGCCCAGGAAGCCATCGACGTGCTAGCCGTGCTGAACGCCCTGCGCGCCGCTCTTCCTCCGAGCCTGCTTCATGACCTCTGAGTTCACGGGACGGCAGGCCCGCGCTGCGGCCCGCGCGAGGCGCATGCATCACGCGGTGTGAGCACTGGGCAGGCCGCGGCGTTCGACCGCATCCTCGGCCAGCGCGGCCAGGCGCTCTGCGCCGATCGGCTCCCGTGGCTGCAGTGCCACCACGGCGCAGCGGCGAGCGTGCCGGGTGAGAACGTCATGGATCTGGGGGCGCTCGTTGGCAGCGCGCTGCTGCAGGAGTGCAGATGTCGTGGGGGTGACGGTCAGGCTCTGGTTGACGACCCAGGCCCACGGCTCGATGCCTGCGCGCCGGAGGTCCGCCTGCAGGCCCGCCGCCTCGAGGACCGGTGTCGTCTCGGCCAGCGTTACGATGAGCATCTTCGTCTGTGCCGGATCCTGCAGGCGCATCATGGGCGTGGTGACGTGCATCCCGCTCGTACCTGTCTGTCGCGCAACATCCCGATGGTAGGCGCCGGTGGCGTCGAGCAGCAGCAGCGTATGCCCGGTGGGGGCGGTGTCCATCACGACGAAGGAGTGCCTCGCCTCGCGGATGATGCGCGAGAACGCCTGGAAGACTGCGATCTCTTCGGTGCAGGGCGAGCGGAGATCCTCTTCGAGCATGGCACGCCCAGCGGCGTCGAGGTCGCACCCTTTCGTGTCGAGTACGTGCTCCCGGTAGCGGGCGGTCTCGGCGTGTGGGTCGATGCGGCTGACGCGGAGGTGCTCGACCTCGTCGGGCAGCGTCTCCGACAGGTGCGCGGCCGGGTCGGATGTCGTGAGATGGACTGATGCCCCACGCCGCGCGAGGGCCACGGCGACCGCCGCAGCAATGGTGGTCTTGCCCACGCCGCCCTTGCCCATCAACATCACAAGGCCGTGTCCATCGGCGGCAATCGCATCGACGAGGGCGCTCAGGGGCTCCGCGCCGATGACGGGCTCGGACACCGGGACGGTCTCCGGCGTGGGGACGTCGTCCGTGAGCAGATGGCGCAGCGTCTGCAGCCCGACCAGGTTGAACGGCTTCAGCGCGATGACGTCCTGCGGGAGGGCACGCAGCGTCTCGGGCATGGCCTGCAGCGCCGCCTGCTCGCGGCGCACGATGCTGGCCGCGAGCGCGTCGTCCCCGGCAGCCTCGGGGGGAAATACGCCATTCACGACCAGGTGGTGGCGCGTGATGCCGACGGCCGTCAGCTCCTCGAGGGTTCGCGCCACCTCGGCGAGGGTGGAGTGCTGGGCCCGCGTCACGAGCACCATGCGGGTGCGGCGCCCGTCGGCCAGGGCGTCCACCGCAGCCTTGTACTGCGCGCGCTGCTTCTCGAGGCCGGCGAGCGGTCCCAGGCACGAGGCGTCACCCTTGCCGGCCTCGAGGAATCCGCTCCATGCGCCCGGAAGCTGCAGCAGACGGATGGTGTGTCCGGTCGGCGCCGTGTCGAACACGATGTGCTCGTACCCGGCCGCGATGCCGGTGTCGATCAGCAGACCCGTGAACTCGTCGAACGCGGCAATCTCGGTCGTGCACGCGCCGGAGAGCTGCTCCTCGATACCCCGGACCACATCGTCAGGCAGGACGCCCCTGACGGGACCCACGATTCGGTCGCGATAGCCTTGCGCAGCCGCCTCCGGGTCGATCTCGAGGGCGGAGAGGTTCGGCACGTCGGGAACGGCCGTCACGCGGTTGCCGATCGCGAGGCCGAAGACCTGGCCGACGTTCGAGGCGGGGTCGGTGCTCACAAGCAGTACACGCCGGCCGGCATCCGCCAGCTGCACCGCGGTGGCGCAGGCAATCGACGTCTTGCCCACGCCGCCCTTGCCGGTGAAGAACAGGTAGCGTGGGGGATCGTCGAGAAATCGCACGGGATGCTCCTGTGTCAACAGCAGTCGGGGCCGGCGCAGCCGCTGCCGGCCATGGGGATGAGGCGTGGCGGCTTCAGGCCGGCCCACTGCGCCAGCTCCGTGCGGTCCGGGTATCGCCCGGCCATGGCCACCTCGCCGTCCACCAGCACCACGGGCAGGACCTTCGCCCCAGTGCGCTCGAGGAGCGTGAGAACCGCCGCGTTCGTGGCGAACGCGGTTGGATCCTGGGCGAGGTTGTAGCGGTCGACGGCCGCGCCGTGCTGCCGCGCCCACTCCACGTCGGCGGCGAAGGTGACGAGCGCCTGGTCCACCTCGGTGCCGCAGACGCCGGTGTTACAGCACAAGGCGGGGTCGAAGACCTGGATGCGCGACATGGTACTGGTCCCTTCCTGGACGAAAACAGAATTCACTGCACCTCGGCGCCGATGCGATCGAGCGCCACCTGAAGGCGAACGGGATCCCCGGCAAGCTGGTCGAGCGGCAGCGCGAGGAACGCCTCGATACGCGCGCGCAGCGTACGGTAGGCCACCATGAAGGCCTCCGAGACCTCCGCGTCCGAGCCCGTGACGTGCGCGGGATCCTCGACGCCCCAGTGCGTGCGCATCACCGGACCCAGGTACGCCGGGCAGGTCTCACCGGCCGCGCTCGCACACACGGTGATCACCAGGTCTGGCGTCACGGGCAGCCCGTCCCACGACTTGCTGTGCAGGCCCTCGGTACTGATGCCCTCGCGCCGCAGCAGGTCGAGCGAACGCGGGTGCACCGCACCGGTGGGATGACTGCCTGCGCTCAGTGCGCGCCAGCCGTCTGGCGCCAGATGATTGAAGGTGGCTTCGGCGAGGACGGAGCGACACGAATTGCCGGTACAGAGGAACAACACGTTCACGACGGCACGCCCTTCGGTGCGGGAACCAGTGACGGGTTCGGGTGCATGGCCTTGCCCGGCCCTACAGCGCCTGCAGCAGGGCCTTGAAGCGCGTGAGCGCGGCCGGCGCGATGCAGTACCCGACCCTCGGACTGCTCTCGTTGGCCACGATCAGGCCGGCTGCCTTGAGCACGCGCAGGTGTTCGGAGACGGTGGATTGCGCCAGCGGCAGTTCATCCACGATGTGGCTGCACATGCGCGCTTCCCGGCGTGCGAGCATCCGCACGATCCGCACGCGGACGGGGTGGGCCAGCGCCTTCGCCAGGGCAGCCAATTCCGCGTCGGCCTCGGGCGACTCCACGGTCGCGGCAACGCCGTCCAGCGGCTCCGATCCGGCGGGGCAACAGAGTTCGTCGGGGATGGGGTGAGGAGACATATCTATCGTCAATCGTCGATTGACGATACACACGCCCCTCGTGGCCGTCAAGTCGGACGTCTCGATGCGCTTCGCGGTGACGACGAGTGGCGACAGTGGTCGGACACGGTGCGCTTGTCACCCTGAGGCCGCATCGACTCCGGCTCACCCGACGGGGTTGGTGGCAAACACCGTCAGTTCGGTCGTGAAGCCGCGGTCGTCCATCTCGAGGATGGCTCGCACGGCGTGCGCGATCTCCGACGGCCGGAGCTTGCTGTCACTGGCGCGCTGCTCGAAGCCGGCCGCGGCGCCGAAGCCCGTGATGACCTCGCTGGGATTCACCAGCATCACACGGATGTTGTGGGTGCGCAGCTCCGCGCGCCAGCACTCGGTCATGCCGCGCAGTGCGAACTTCGACGCGTAGTAGGCGGTACCGTTCGGTGCGCCGCGATGGGAGGCGGTCGAACCGATGTTGACGATGTGGCCCGCCTGACGTCCGACGAAGTGCCTGGCGGCCTCCCGGGCCATGAGCATGGCGCCGGTGACGTTGGTGGCGAAGGTTCGCTCGAAACCGGCGAGGTCCATCTCGATCAAGGGGCTGAAGGTGCCAAGGCCCGCGTTGTTGACCAGCACGTCGAGGTGTCCGAACGCAGCGACGACCTCTTGCATGGTGCGGAGCACATCAGCTTCCTGTGAGACGTCGGCATGCACGGGCACGGCGCCGAGTGCTGCGGCAGCGGCCTTCAGCTTCTCCGCGTTGCGTCCGGTGATGGCGACCCTGGCTCCGGCGGCGATCAGGACTTCGGCGATGCCGTACCCGATGCCTGAGCTTCCGCCCGTGATGAGCACGGTGGCGTTGGTGAGATTCATGCGCGCGATTCTATCCGGGTCGCGCCCGCCCGGCGACCGCCCTGCCCCTGAGGGGCCCCAGCATCAGCCGGGTCGAGCGCACGCCCGCCACCTGCGGGCCTCGCCGATCCAGACACAGGAAGGACTGGACGCTCGGGTTTCTCACTCCTTCGGTGCATGGCGCCTTGGTCCCGGACTGCCGAGACCATCATCTGTCCGGCGGCAGCGCTGCGTTCGTCGTGGCATGAGCCGTGCTTCATCCACGGGATGTCTCTTCATTGCAGCTTTCACTCCGAGCACGCCTGGCCGCGCCTTTTGCCCGCGGTCGTCCTTGTCGTCGCGGTCACCGCCCTGCTTCCGGCTCCTACCGACGCCCAGACCAGCTGGGAGGTCCAAGTCGAAAACGGTGCCGCGTTCTCCGGCGGGAACGACGTGCGCATTCCGGGCGACTCGGGCACGTTGTTCTCGCTGACGGATGATCTCACCTCCGACACCACGTACTACTGGCGCGTTCGCGCGAGCCTGCGTGCCGGCGAGCGACACGTCATCTCTGCGCTGGTGGCCCCCCTCGAAATTCACGCAGGGGGGCTGTTCGAACGACCGGTGCAGTTTGCAGGCACCACGTTCCTGCCGGGCGGTCCCGTCTCTGCCCGCTACCAGTTCAACTCCTACCGCCTGACGTATCGCTACGAGTTCGTGCAGACCGATCGCTGGCGCGTCGGTGTGGGCGGGACCGTCAAGGTGAGAGACGCGGTCATCGCGCTGCGCTCCACGGCCACGGGCGAGTCGGCGAGCAAGCGCAATCTGGGCGTCGTCCCGCTGGTCAACTTCCTCGTGCAGCGGCGTCTCGGCCCGCGCGCGGCACTCCACATCGAGGGTGATGCGCTCGCTGCGCCGCAGGGTCGGGCCGAAGATGTCTTCGCCGGCGTACGGACCGAGCTCTCGCGAGGAGTATGGCTGGACCTCGGCTACCGGGTCCTGGAGGGCGGAGCGGACAATGACGAGGTGTACGCGTTCGCGCTCATTCACTACGCCGCAGCCGGTCTGGTGCTGTCCTTCTAGGACCACCGCGCCTGACCGGCCGGGCGCGGCCTACTTGGCGCGCCCGGCGTAGCCGGCCGCCAGCATGGGCAGCCGATAGATGGTCTTGGCGTTGTTGCGAACGCCGGGCGGCGTGACGAACTCGCCGCCACCGGGGCCAAGCGCCGCCCCGCTCCCCACGATGTAAAGCACACGCTTGTCCGCGCCGGCGAACGCCACGGTGATGGCGTTCCTGGGCGTCGGGATGAGCCCGAGGGAGGCGCCCGTGGCGCTGAACACCTGCACACCGGGCTGCGACGTCACATACAGCCGGCCCTCGGCATCCACGGCCAGCCCGTCACCGGTGGACCCTTCGACGAGCGTAGCGAAGTCGCGACGGTTCGTCGTGGCGCCGTCCGCTCCCACGTCGAAGGCCAGAACGGTGTTGCCGTTGGTGACGTACAGCACGCGCTCGTCCGGGCTCAGCATGATGCCGTTGGAACGGATGTTCTCGCCAAGACTCGTCACGATCCCCCGCGTGTCGAGGTGAAACGCACCGCCCGACGTGAAGTAGATGCTCCCGTTGCGGGCGGCCACCAGGTCGTTGACCCGCCCCAGGTTCCGGCCGTTGAACGCGGTGGCCAGGGACCGGCGCTCGGGCTGCAGGACGGCCACGGCCGTGGGCTCGGTGCACTGGTCGGGTTGCCCGCCCGGGTCCGTGCACGTGCGCTGTACCGCGAGCAGGCGCCCACTGGCGTCCAGGCTGAGAGCGCCGGTGCCGTGCGTGTCTTCGAGGTACACCGACACGCGATCGTCGGGAGCCAGGCGGCTCACGCGGTTGGGCTGCTCCTGCGCGAACAGGAGACTGCCGTCGGGCATCCCGACGATGCCGTCCGCGTTGTCCGTGCCCTGCCAGGCAATCGCCCACCGGGCGCCGTCGGCGACGACGCCGGGAATGCCGGTGACCGTGACGTCACGGGCCGGCGGCAACTGCGACTGCCCGCCGCCGCGCTGTGCCCACGCGGAGCCAACGGGCATCAGGCATGCGGTGACGAGAAGCAGAAGCAGCCGGGTCAAGCGAATGGCAGCAGGCATGGTCCCTCCGGGGTCCGCCCATCGTAGCCCGGCACCTGTGGGGCGACAACATCGCAAGTGCGCAGTGCCCCCCGTCACGCCACGGGCACGCGCAAACGCCGCGTACCCCACTCGAGCGCGAGCGCACCGATGCCCGTCAGCACCACGACGAGGGTGACCAGCCATCCCACCACCGGTAATGCCATGCCGAGCGACACGACGAGGGCCCCCACCGCCAGGGCACTCCACCGCCGGTGTGCAGGCCGGCGAAGGCGGTCGAGTAGCCAGCTGCCGACCCGGTAGGAGACGAACGCGACGGCCAGGAGCAGCATCCCGACGTACGCTGCCGTGACGACGATGGCGAGGGGAATGCCCACGATGGAGACGAAGAGGAGCCCGACGGCCATCGGGACGACGACGAACACGCCCACACCGACCAGCATCGCCCACAGCTTGCGCGACCGAAGCCGATCGGCCACCTGGGCGGACCACGCCGGCGCGACGGCAACGACCGCGGCACCGAGAAGAAGCAGCGACGCGAAAAGACCCAGCCAGACGACCGCCCATGGGAGCCCCGAGGCATCGTCGTCGCCAGGCTGATAGTCGATGCGGCCCATCACCTGCGCCCCAGGTGCGATGTCGGGCCGCTCGGGAGACCGCACCACGAGGTCTCCGCGCACCACGGCATCCGGGAGCAGTCTCACGCGGCCGGCCATCACGTTCACGATGCCGCCCACCTCACCGCCGATCTCCGCCCGGCTCGCCCGGATGGTGAGGTTGCGGGCGACGCGTCCCTCGGACCTGACGTCGCTTCCTCCAAGCCATGCGTCCTGACCGACCGTGGCCCCCTCTTCCACCTCCACGCGCTGGCCGGCCAGCATGGCGTTGTTGCCGACACGGCTGCGCACCGTCACGATTCCTCCTGCCGCCCAGAGGTCGTTTCCGATGGACTCCTCGAGCGTGACCGTCCGTCCGGCGCTCATGACGTACCCGGAGACCGGTGCCGCGATCACGACATCGGACCCGACTGCCGCAACGTCTCCCTCCACGGGAGCGGCTACCCGCACGCTGCGGCCCGACGTCAGCAGGTCGTCCTCGACAGCCTCGTCGGTCACCGTGGCCGGGGAGGCGTCTGGGCCGCCACAGGCCGCGACGACTGGCAGCCCGGCGAGCGCCAGGATCAGGAACAGGGACCGGGCAACGGGGCTGCGGCCGCGCATCATGGCATCCATCGGTACTCCTCCTGCGATCCGCCATGGATCAGTGGCTGGAAGCGGACGGGCTAACCGGGCACGGGGGCACCGCCCACGGTGGGATTGAGCGCGATCGCTCTGACCCTGAAGGCCACCATCACGAGCCACACGGTGACCACGCCCACCATCAGGCGCTGCAGCAGGCCCACGAGCGGCCCCTGGGCCTGCACGAGCAGCAGGGCCAGCGTGCCGCTCGCACAGAGGCCCGACCACATCGCCAGCGGCCGCCAGCGTGCGTCGCGCCCGAACGTGCGGGCGAACACGAACATGAAGATGACGGCGCTCGGAAAGCTGACGAGTGACGCGGCCACGTGAATGGTGCCCGTCGTGGTCAGCGACGACAGGGCCTCCGGCGAGTCGATCGGGTCGGTGGGGAACGCAGCCGATACCAGCGCGCCCGCACCGTAGACGCCCACGAGCGCCGCGCCGAGCAGCGAGCCTCGCGTACCTGTCGTCAAGGCGCGAACAGCCAGGGCCAGCGCAATCGTGCCCAGGCCGGCGCAGAGAAACGCCATGGTCTGCACCCACCCGTAGCGACCGAGCACCAGCTCGCTGATCGTGTCTCCGAGCAGCCCGTACTCGGACGCGCCCGGCAACAACCAGGCACTGGCCGTCAGGGCGACCTGGCCCACGATGGCCGCGGCTGCAAGAGCCGGAAGCGCACGCGGTGATCGCATGACGTCACTGTCTGGCAACGACGGAAGCCGTGTCAATCTGATGCAGGCGACGTCCTCGTTGAGCTGCGCGTGCGAGGCTCGGCCGTGGTGAGACCCGCATCGGTTGAGCATCGACAGCGCTGACGCGGCTCGCCGGACGTGCGTGTCGGCACACCGCTGCCGGGCGGCGCCAGGATGCGTTTGACAGCTGCAGAGCGACGGCGCTACGGTCGGCGAATGACCCGTTGCCGGGGGGGCGGGTCGAGCACGGGCGCGAACACGCACAAACTGGAGGGCGCAAGGATGACGACGACGCGGCTCTCGAGGCTCAGCGGGCTCGGTCTTCTGGTTGGCGCGGCGGCGTTCATCGTGCACATCGTGTGGCGGTCAGTGCTCACGGCTGGTCCTGAACCCGCGGTCTTCGCGCAGGGAGCCCTCTGGGTGCCCGTCAACGCGCTGGGCGCAGCAGGCGCAGCACTGGTGCTCCTCGGGCTGCCGGCCTTCTATGTCCCCACGGCGGGCGCGACGGGCTGGCCACACCTGGCCGGCCTGGTGCTGCTTGCCGGGGCGTGGATGTTCTTCGGTCTGTCCCTGAGCCTGTACAGCATGCTGGTGCTGCCCTGGCTCGCCGACACGGCGCCCGCGCTGATCGCGGCCTCCGCCGCCCTTCCCACGGCATTCGTCGTGACGTTCACCGCCAGCCTCGTGGCCTGGGTTGCCGGAGCGCTGCTGTTTGCGATGCCGTTCGTCCGAGGTCGAATCAGGCCACGATGGGTCGGGGTCCTCGTCGTCACTTCCGCGCTCGGGCTGGTGATCGGGAACCTCGTCATCGCGCCTGCCGGTCCGGCCACGAACCTGGTGGTGAACCTGCTCTCCAACGTGGGTCCGGTGCTGCTGCTGAGCGCCGCTGGCTACCTGGGCGCGCGGACGTGGCGGGGCGAGTCCCTCACGTCGCGATCGGAGCGGCACATCGCGGCGTAGACAAGATGTCTGGGCGGGCGGCTTCCTGCAGGCAGGTCGTGTCGTCTTAGAGGCCGTTCAGTGGCACGACCTGAACGGCGGCGTCCGGCACGGCGCGGAGAAACCGGTCGAGTGTGGACCCTCGCAACAGGAGCTCCCACCGCGATCGCGCGGTCTGTCCGAAGATCACGTGCGTCACCCCCTCGCGCTGTGCAAAGGCGATGAGTCCCTGGGCGGCCTTGTCGGCTTTCACGCGGACGACCGTGGCACCGAGGCTCTCGGCCAGAGCGACGTTCTGGCGCAGGGCGTCGGCATCGCGGGCGGCGATACGCCCAGCCTGCTCGCCGGGCGTCTCGACGTACACGGCGTACCACCGGGCGCCGAGACGCCCGGCAATGCGCGCCCCGGTCCGGAGCACCCGGGGCGCCGCCGCGCTCGCGCTCATGCAGACCATCACGCGCTCGGGGATGAGCGCCGGCTCCAGGCCCTCCCGGGTACGGTAGCTCGCCGCCTTCTCCGCCACCTCGTCGGCCACGGCCCTCAGCGCGAGTTCGCGCAGCGTCGACAGGTTGCCCTTGCGGAAGAAGTTCGACAATGCCTGCTCGACCTTCTCCGGCCGATAGATCTTGCCGGCACGCAACCGGCTCCTGAGTTCCTCGACCGTCACGTCGACGTTGATGACCTCGTCAGCGCGATCCAGGAACGTGTCGGGCACGGTCTCCCTGACACGGACGCCCGTGGCGCGGGCCACCGCATCATTGAGCGTCTCGAGGTGCTGGATGTTCACCGCCGTCAACACGTGGATGCCCGCATCGAGCAGCTCGGCCACGTCTTCGTGGCGCTTCGCATGCCGGCTGCCCGGGGCATTGCTGTGGGCCAGCTCGTCGACGATGCAGACCTGTGGCCGACGCGCCAGGATGGCGTCAAGGTCCATCTCCTCGATGGAGACGCCCTTGTGCAGCACCTGTCGCCGGGGCATCACCTGGAGCGCGCCGAGCTGTGCCTCCGTGTCCGGCCGTCCGAACGTCTCGACAAGACCCACGACGACATCGACGCCGCGGGCGCGCAGGGCCTGCCCCTCCTGCAGCATCGCGTACGTCTTGCCCACACCCGGGGCCGCCCCGATGTAGATGCGCAGTCGGGCGCGTCGCTCCCCGTGCAGCCTCGCGAGCAGGGCGTCGGCGGTGGGTCGCGGGTCCGGGGGTGCGGCCATGGAGACCGGACCTATGCCAGACCAGCGGCGGCGAGCAGCAGATCCACCGCCTTGATGCCGAGGAAGGGCAGGATGGTGCCACCCAGCCCGTACACGAGCATGTTCCGGCGCAACAGGGCTGCCGCCCCGAGGGGCCGGTAGGCCACGCCCTTCAGCGCGAGGGGAATGAGCGCCACGATGACGAGGGCATTGAAGATCACGGCAGAGAGAATGGCGGACCGCGGCGTGGCCAGGCCCATGACGTTGAGCACGGCAAGCTGGGGGAAGGCGAGCAGGAACATCGCCGGAACAATCGCGAAATACTTCGCGACATCGTTGGCGATCGAGAAGGTCGTGAGGGCACCCCGCGTCATTAGCAGTTGCTTGCCAATCTCCACGACCTCGACGAGCTTGGTCGGGTTGGAGTCGAGGTCCACCATGTTGCCGGCTTCCTTGGCCGCTGTGGTGCCGCTGTTCATGGCGACGCCGACGTCGGCCTGCGCAAGGGCCGGCGCATCGTTGGTGCCGTCTCCGGTCATCGCCACGAGCTTGCCCTCGGCCTGCTCCCGCCGAATCAACGCCATCTTGTCCTCGGGAGTCGCCTCGGCGAGAAAGTCGTCCACGCCGGCCTCCCGTGCGATGGCCGCGGCAGTCAGCGGGTTGTCGCCGGTGACCATCACGGTCCGAATGCCCATGGCGCGCAGCGACTCGAACCGGCTGCGCATGCCGTCCTTGATGACGTCCTTCAGGTGGATCACACCGAGGGCCCGGGGTCCTTCGGCCACGACGAGCGGCGTGCCGCCAGAACGGGCGACGCGCTCCACGACCGCGCGAAGGTCCTGGGGCGGAGATCCCCCTCGGCTGATCACGTACGCGAGCACCGCATCGGTGGCGCCCTTCCGAATCTCACGCCCGGCCACGTCGACGCCTGACATCCGGGTGTGCGCGCTGAACGGGACGAACACCGGGGCGAGCCCGGTGAGGTCTCGACCGCGCAGGCCATGGCGGGCCTTGGCGAGCACCACGATGGAACGACCTTCCGGTGTTTCGTCGGCCAGGGACGCGAGCTGGGCCGCATCTGCCAGTTCCTCTCCGCTCACCCCAGGCAGGGGGATGAACTCGGCGGCCTGGCGGTTGCCGAGCGTGATCGTGCCGGTCTTGTCCAGGAGCAGCGTGTGAACGTCGCCGGCCGCCTCGACGGCGCGGCCCGACATTGCCAGGACATTGCACTGGACGAGACGATTCATCCCGGCAATGCCGATGGCCGACACCAGGGCGCCAATCGTCGTCGGAATGAGGCAGACCAGCAGCGCGACCAGCACCGGTATCGGAACCTCGGCCCCCGCATAGGCGGCGAGTGGGGGGATGGTGGCGACCACCAGAAGGAACACGAGTGTAAGCAGTGCCAGCAGGATGCCAAGCGCCAGCTCGTTGGGTGTCTTCTGCCGCTCGGCACCTTCCACGAGCGCAATCATCCGGTCCAGGAAGCTCTGGCCTGGGTCCGACGTCACACGGACGATGATGCGGTCAGACAGGACGCGCGTGCCTCCGGTGACGGCGGACCGGTCGCCTCCGGACTCGCGGATGACGGGGGCAGACTCCCCCGTGATGGCAGACTCGTCCACCGACGCGATGCCCTCGATGACTTCCCCGTCGGCTGGGATCCACTCGCCGGCCACCACGACGACCAGATCGCCGCGGCGGAGCGTACTCGCCGGCACACACGCCGTCTGGCCGTCTCCGGCCAGACGGTTCGCCGTCGTCTCGGTGCGTGTCCGCCGCAGCGCGTCGGCCTGGGCCTTGCCCCGGCCTTCGGCCATGGCCTCGGCGAAGTTGGCGAACAGCAGCGTGAACCAGAGCCAGAAGGCCACGTGCCCCGAGAAGGCGGGGTCACCTGTCGAAGACACGAGCTCGACGGCGAAGACGGCCGTCGTCAGCAGGCTTCCTGCTTCCACGACGAACATGACGGGGTTTCTCACCTGGACGCGCGGGTCCAGCTTGCGCCAGGCGTCTACGACAGCCTGCCGGACAACGGCCCGATCGCGGAGAGTGGTGCGCGGCATGGACATGATGCTGTCGTCGCGGGCTCAGGGTTCACGCGCGTCTGCCGCGTCGAGTGCGAGGTTGAGCTCGAGGACGTTCACGACGGGGCGGCCGACACCAAACAGGGGATGCTCGATGTGAATGCGCACCAGTTGACGCACACGCTCGAGCGGAAGTCCTCTGGCGGATGCGACGCGTGCGGTCTGCACCAGGGCACCAGCCGGTGAAATATGCGGGTCGAGTCCGGCACCGCTTGCCGTGAGCATCTCGGACGGGACATCGCGCGGGTCCACGCCCTCGAGGCTGACGAACGCCGCCAGGCGGGCCTCCACCGCCCGCCGGTGGTCGGGATGGGACGGGCCGTAGTTGCTGCCCGCCGACGACGCGGCGTCGAACGCCACCGCCGACGGCCGCGGGTGAAAGTAGCCCTGGCGGCTGAACGACTGGCCGATGAGACGTGACCCGATGACGGTGCCGTCCACACGCCGCAGCAGGCTGCCCTCGGCTTGTCGCGGAAAGATGATGACCGCCGCAGCCCAGACCACCAGGTGGTACGCTCCGCCGAAGAGGAGCATCGTCACAAGGGCAAGCCGCACGGCGAGACGCAGTTGGGCACGCATCATGACCCCGTGGGAAGAGCCAGGAACTCGGCGATGGGTCCGAGGACGGCGACCGGCAGGAACATGAGCAGGCCCAGGACGACCACGACGGCCCACAGCATCACCCCGAACGTGAGGCTCCCGGCCTGGAGCGTCCCGGCCGAGTCCGGGACCGTCGGCTTGGCCGCCAGCGAACCTGCAAGTGCCAGCGGCGCGACGATGGGGACATAGCGGGACAGGACCATGACGACGCCGGTTGTGATGTTCCAGAAGGGCGTGTTGTCGCCGAGGCCTTCGAATCCAGAGCCGTTGTTTGCGGCGGCGGAACTGAACTCGTACAGCATCTCGGAGAAGCCGTGCGGGCCGGGATTCCTCAGCCAGGCGAGCGTGTCCCCGGGCTGGGCAGTGGCCGACCACGTCCAGCTGGCGATCGCGGTGCCCACCAGGATGGCGAGTGGGTGCCACAGCAAGGCGAGGCTTGCCAGCTTCATCTCCTTCGCCTCGACACGCTTGCCCAGGAACTCCGGCGTGCGACCGATCATCATGCCGGCCACGAAGACGGCGATGACGATGAAGACGAACATGTTGACGAAGCCCACGCCCACGCCACCGAAGATGCAGTTGAGCCATAGCCCGGCCATCGCCGCCAGGCCACCGAGTGGCGTCAGCGAATCGAGCATGCCGTTGACGGACCCGTTGGACGTGGCCGTCGTGCTGACGGCCCAGAATGCGGTGAGGACCGACCCCATGCGGACCTCCTTGCCCTCCATGGCCCCGGCGGACTGGTCGACGCCGAGCTGGGGCATCGCAGGATGGCCGCCCGCCTCCTGCGTGACGGCCACCGCAAGCAGGGGGAGGTACAGCGCGAGCATGACGGCGAACACCATGACGGCCACGCGTCTCCGGCGCACGACGTGGCCCAGCGCCCAGATGGTCGCCATCGGCAGGAGGAGGATCGAGATGCTCTCGACGGCGTTGGACAGGGCCGTCGGATTCTCGAACGGGTGGGCCGAGTTGGCGCCGAAGTAGCCGCCACCGTTGGTGCCCAGCTGCTTGATGGCCACCATCGAGGCCACGACACCACGTGCAATACGCTGCTCACCGCCCTCGAGCGTCGAGGCCGACACGGCCCCGTCGAACGTCATGGGTGTCCCCTGGCCCAGGAGCACCAGGGCTATGACGAGCGACATCGGCAGCAGCACCCGCACGGCGGCGCGCACGAGGTCCACGTGGAAGTTGCCGAGCGTGGTGAGGCGGTCACCAGCCAGCCCGCGCATGACCGCCATCGCGGCGGCCATGCCGGTCGCCGCGGTCATGAACTGCAGGAACGTGACCACGACCATCTGTGACAGAAGGGACAAGCCCGTCTCACCGCTGTAGTGTTGCAGGTTGGTGTTGGTCGTGAAGCTCGACGCGGTGTTGAACGCGAGGGTCGGCTCCATGCCGGCAATCGCGTCCGGATTGAACGGCAGGTGCCCCTGCGCGGTGAAGATCGCCAGGGCTGCGAGCCACATGACGGCGTTCGACACCAGCAGGGACGTGGCGTACTGCCGCCAGTCCTGTCCTCGGGTGGCATCCACGCCCGAGAGCCTCAGAATGAAGCCTTCGAGCGGACCCACGACCCGGTCGAACCAGGTGGGACGGCCCATGAAGACCAGCGCGATGTAGCGGCCAACGGGGATGCTCAACCCGATGGCCACGACGATGAGCAGCGCGACGGCACCGTAGTCGCCAGACATCGGCTCAGAACCTCTCGGGCCGCAGCATCGCGTACACGAGGTAGGCGAACACGGCGACGCACAGCAGGGCGGACGGCAGGACCATGAAGCCCCCTACACGCGATCGCACAGCACGATGAATGCGCCCATGACGGCAAACACCAGCAGACCCAGCACGACCATCCCGGCGGTCAGCACGACGCGGACCGGCACGCAACAGCAGTGATCTGGGCGGGATGCGGGTCGATGCCCCGTTGGCGTGGGCACGGGTGACAGCGGCCATGCATGCTCAGAGCATAGGGCGCACCGCCTGAAGAGTGCCGGAGAGGTTCCTGAGAAGTTCCTGAAGAATCGCCTGAGGCCTCAGTCTTCTCCGTCAGGCAGGTCGGCCGTCGAGAAGCGGTAGCCGACCCAGGGCTCGCTCAGCAGGTGGCGGGGACGGGCGGGGTCGACTTCGATCTTGCGGCGGAGCTGCGCCATCAGCGTCCAGAGGTGCTCCGGCTGGTCCACGGCCTGCCCGCCCCAGACCGCCGTCAGGATCGCGCGATGCGTCAGGACCCGGTCACGATTGCGCACGAGCAGCGTGAGAAGCTCGAACTCCTTTGGCGTGAGACGGATCTCGTCCTTACCGCGAAGCACGCGTCGACGGTCGTAGTCGATGATGAGGGCACCCGCGCTCACGCGCCCTGAGGGTTCGGGTTCCTCGGCGTGGACACGGCGCAGGGCGGTGCGGATCCGGGCCAGCAGTTCTTCGGGACCAAACGGCTTCGTCACGTAGTCATCGGCGCCGAGATCGAGGGCGTCGACCTTGTCGGCCTCGGTGGCGCGGGCCGAGAGGACGATGACGGGAATGGCGCTCACCGCGCGAATACGCCGGCAGACCTCGACACCTTCGATGTCGGGCAGGCCGAGATCGAGCACCACGAGGTCTGGCGCGCGGGCGTCGAGCGCGCGAAGCGCCTCGGCACCGGAGCCTGCGACCTCCACGTCATACCCGCGGGACCGCAGCAGGGGGGCGAGGGCGCGCTGGATGGGCATGTCGTCGTCTACCAGCAGGATGCGCTGACGCCGGGTCATGATCCTGAGGCCCGGGCGAGCGTGGGTTCGATGGGCGCGTGGGGAACGGCCATGGTGAAGCGGGCGCCGCCGTCCGGGCAGTTGTCGGCCCACAGGTGTCCCTGCTCGGCGGCAAGGAGGCCTTGAGCGATCCAGAGGCCCAGGCCGGAGCCAGACGCCCGCTGGGATGCGGCCGCCCCGCCGCGATAGAACCGCTCGAATATGTGGGGCACGTCGTCAGGGGCGATGCCTGGACCGTGGTCCCGGACGCTGAGCCGCAACGCCGTATCGTCCACGGTGGCAGACACTTCGATGGCGGAGCCGGCAGGCGCATACTGCGCGGCGTTCAGGAGTACCTGCGTCAGGGCTGAGGCCGTCAACCTCGCGTCGAGCTGCACGGGCGGGTCTGCATCCACGTCCACGACAAGGCGGTGCGACGAGAGTACCGCACCGGCCTGGTCCTGTGCGGCCGCGATGATCTCCGAGGGATGCGTCCAGCGGGTCGTACGTTCGAGGGCGCCGGCATCGATCCGCGCCATGTCGAGCACGTTGCCGAAGAGCTGCGTCAGGAAGCGCACCTGTTCGAGGACGAGATCACCCTGTTCCTCACGCTCCTGCTCGGTCAACCACGACGACCGCAGATTGCTCGCGGCCACCCGGATGCTCGTCAGAGGCGTTCGCAGGTCGTGCGCGAGTGAGGCGAGCAGCGTGGTCTTCAGCGCCTCGCTCTGCCGCGTCACCTCCGCCGCCTGGCGATCCTCGAGCAGGCGCATGCGTTCGACGGCAATGGCCACGATACCTGCCAGCGTGTCGAGGGTGCCCGCTTCCACGGGCCGACCGCTCGTGGCCAGGAGTCCGATCGGCCTGGTCCCCACGCGCAGGGGCACGAGCGACACGTCCACTCCTCCGGCGCGCAGCCGGCGGTGGCCGGCGTAGGTGCGGGAACGGGCATCGAACTCCAGGACCTGTCCCGCCTCGTCGAATGCCTCCGTCAGCGCGCGGGCGTCCACGGCAGGCGGCTGCCCCCCCACCGAGGCGACGGACCACCCGTTGCCGTCCGGAAGGGCAATCATGACGTGGCTCAGGTCGAAGCGGCGTCCAACCAGGCCGGCGAGCCTCGTGGCGGCGTCTGGCGCCGGCGTCATCAGCAGCACGTCACGCCCCAGGTCGAACAGGCGCGCCAGTTCGTCACGCCGGCCGACGGCCTCGGCCGTGCGGGCGGCGGCCTCGTGGGACAGCCTGCTGGCGATGAGGCTGACCAGGAGGAACACGACGAGCGCCACCCAGTTCTGGGGATCAGCGATCGTCCAGGTGCCGACCGGTGGGAGAAAGAAGAAGTTGAAGCAGAGCATCGCGGCCAGGGAGGCCACCACCGCCACGACCAGCCTGGACGTAGCGGCCGTCACGAGGACGACGAGCAGCAGTGTGAGGGCGACGGTCGTGGCGTTGGCTGTCTGGAGCCAGCGGGAGTAGGCGAGTGTTGCGACGCCCACAGCCGCCAGCGACAACGTGGCGGCGCGCACATCGAGCCAGGACACCTGACGCATGCTGCCCTCATGATAGCGGCCCGCGACCGTGCAGGCGGCCGCGTGTCAGGGCACTCCGTGTCCTCCCGCAGGCGAACTGCGCCGCACCACCTGATAGAGCAGCCAGCCGGCCGGCCCGAACAGGAACGTGAGCAGCAGGCACGGCAGCAGGAACACGTGCCGGATGCCGCGGCCCCGCGCGTCCTGCGCCTCCCAGCTGCCGACCAGCAGGTCGAACGCGAGATAGTGCGTCCACCCCGCCAGCAGCAGCCAGGGATTGGCGAAGAGCTGGGACACGCCGGCGAGGCTCGAGAAGTCTCCGGGCGTCCCCCAGCCCGACACCAGCAGGCGCACGTACACGAGCGACAGCAGGCCCGGCACCACGACGCCAGTGACCCGCCGCGCCACCCACGGCACGCGGGGCAGCGCCGCGAGTGCCATCCACGACACCACGGCCACGAGGTTGACGATGGAGAAGAGCTGTTCAGGACTCATGGCATTCGTCCCCGTCAGGACAGCAGAACGAGCGGTCGTCCCGCCAGCGCCTGCGCCAGCAGCAGGATGAACACGGCGGTGTAGGCAGCCGCCCCGAGGGCCACGAGGCGCTGGCGTGTCCGTGGCGACCGGCGTCGCACCAGGAACGCGAGCAGGGGCAGGGCCTGGAGCGCATGCAGACCGACGAAGTGCGGCACGCGCAGGTCGCCGGCGCGTGTGCTCCAGTCGGTGACGGGCAGGCCTGGGCCGCCGTCCGGCGCGCCCACCGTGTGCGCGCCCGCCACGGTCAGACGGCCGGCGACGTCGGCCTCCGCGAGCTG
>JABFRY010000518.1 GCA_013140955.1 Acidobacteriota bacterium | reverse complement strand
CGTGCCGGGGGATCCGCTCACGCCGGGCTGGGCGTCAACGGCGGATGCGCCCCGTCTCGCGCCTGGGGCGGCACCGGCGCTGCCGCGCATCATCAGCCTGCCCATTCCTGTTGCCGCCGCGACGCGGTTGCTTGCCGCGGGCGCGGGTCCCGAGGCTCCGCCCTCGTGGCGCGGCGCCCTGGCCGTTCCCTACCGCGTCGGTCCGGGCGCACGCGTACGTGTCGGCGTCGAGAACGACGCCGAGGTGCGCCCCATCTGGACGGTCACCGGACGCCTGGTCGGCAGCGAGCAGCCTGACGAGTGGGTGATCGTCGGCAACCACCGTGACGCCTGGACGTTCGGCGGCGCCGATCCATCGAGCGGAACCGCCGTCCTGATGGAACTCGTGCGTGTGCTGGGCCAGGAGGCGGCGGCCGGCTGGCGGCCGAAACGCACCATCGTCTTCGCCAGCTGGGACGCGGAGGAGTACGCCTCGATCTCCTCGACCGAGTGGGGCGAGCAGTTCGCGGATGCGCTGACGGCGTCCGCGGTGGCGTACCTGAACGTGGACAGCGCAGTCACCGGCGATGCGTTCCGCGGTGTGGCCTCGCCGACTCTTGCGCGGCTGTTGGCGTCGGCGGCTGGCGTGCGGGAGGCCTCGATCGGACGTCGGCCCGGGGGGGGCTCCGACTACGGCGTCTTCCTCAATCACCTGGGCATCCCGGTCGTCGACATGGGCTTCAGCGGCCGCTGGGGCCTCTATCACTCGATGTACGACAACCACGACTGGGTGGCCCGCCTCGCCGATCCCGGCTTCGTACGACACGAGCAGCTGACGCGGATCTGGGGCGCGCTGGCCACCCGACTGGCGAACGCCGACGTCCTGCCGCTCGACTACGCGGAGTACGCGCGGCGCATCGATGAATTCGTGGAAGAGGTGGGGCGCCGGCGACCGCGCGGCGGTGCGGCCGTCACACCCGAAGACCTCGCGCTCCTCGCACTGGCCCAGGCGCGGTTTGCCGCGGCGGCCCGCGGGGTCACGACGCGCGCACTCGAGGCGCTGACCCAGGGTGATCGTTCGGCCGTCGCGCGCGTCAACGACGCACTGCGACTGGGCGAGCGCGCCTTGCTCGATGCCGATGGCCTCCCCGGACGATCCTGGTACCGCCATCTCGTGTTCGCGCCCCGCTTCTCGTACGAACCGGAGATCCTGCCCGGGGTGAGCGCCGCGATAGAGGCGGGCTCGACCGAGGCGGTGACGCACGAGGTGCGCCGGCTGGCCGCGGCGCTGGACCGGGCCGCCGCCGCGCTCGTCTTCTGAGCGTGGTGCTGCGCCGCACGCCTCAGAAGCTGTCGCCGTGCCAGTAGAAGACCTCGCCTGCCGCCAGGGTCGGCACGGGGGTCTCATCGAGGCTGCGCAGCATGAGGAGCGAGCCGACGGCGCGGCCGCGTTCGGCGATGCGGAGTTGGGGCGGCACGGGGAATCCCGCCGGCCACCACGCCTTGATGACGGCCGGACGGGCGCGCGGCTCTCTCGCCACGAGGCTCTCGAGCATGGCGCCGAGGCGGGCGCCGGCCGGATCCCGGTCTCCGGCATCCTCGATCGTCCAGCCGTGCCGATTGACCGACAGTACGACGAACGCCACGGCGCTCGCGCCTTCCTCAGCCACGAAGAACTCGAGCTGCCGCAGCCCTGGAGGGCCGAGGCCCGCCAGCAGCCGCTTGCGGACGAGCGCGTGATGGATCCACGCGGCGTCCTTCCGCAGGGCGAACCTCGCCGACCCGGCACGGGTGCCGTGCATCGCCGCGATGTCCAGCAGGTCGCGTTCGGCGCCTGCGCGAACCAGCATCGCGGGTGCCCCCCCGGTGTGGTCCACGGCCAGCGTCACCTCGTCGAGCGCCACGGCCTCGAATCCAAGGTGCTCGTAGAAGGATGGGCCGATCTCCGAAAACAGGGCTGCCAGCCGAACGCCTGCCTGTCGCTCCTGTTCGAGGAGCTGCTCGACGAGCATGGACGCGTAGCCGCGGCCGCGCAGGGCGGCGGGCGTGTGCACGGCGCCCAGCCCGCACAGCCGCGTGGCCGTCCCGTCGAGCACGGCGTCGAAGCGGTACCGCTTGACGCTCGCATGCACATGGCCATCGGCGTCTGCCAGGACCAGGATGCGCAGGCGCTCGCGGGCCCACGGCGTACGAAGCGTGGCCTGATTCCATCGGACGTACGACGCCCGGTCCAGCCCCTCGCCCCAGACCGACCAGGTGTCGTCCAGGATTGCCGCGATCTGCGCCTCGGTGGCCGGCTGCAGGCTGAGCGCGCTCATGCCGGTGGCGCCGCCGGGCGATCGGTCTCCGGGCGCCACGGGGGCACGGCGGAGCGCGCACAGGTCCCTCGGAGCGCCGGTGCCCCTCTTCGCGTAAGATGAACCCGCGTCGGGCCGCCAGCTCGCGGCCTCGATTCCCGGAAGGACACGTCCGTGAGTGACACCCGCCCGTCAGACCGCCACGTCGGCGACGCGCTCGGCATGATCGAGACGCGCGGCCTCATCGGCATGATCGAGGCCGCCGACGCGATGCTGAAGACCGCCAACGTGGAACTCGTCAGCTGGCAGAAGGTGGACGCCGGCCTGGTCACCGCCCTCATCAGGGGCGACGTGGGATCGGTCAAGGCCGCCACCGATGCCGGGGCGGCAGCCGCACGACGCGTCGGGGAACTGGTCGGGGTGCACGTCATCGCCCGGCCTGCCGACGACCTCGAGACAATCTTTCCGATCCGCTGACCCGCCGGCGCTTTTCGCGCGCCTCGAGCGGCCGCAGGGCGGGCCCGTCCTCCATCAGCAGGGGCTGCGTGGGCTCCTCGAGATCGTAGAGCCGGCCGTCGTCGGTGCGGGCATAGATGCGGTCGCCTCCGATCAGCACGGTGAGCGCCCCGCCCTCGCCGATCGCTTCGTAGAGCCGCACGCCGAACACGTCGCGCAGGGACGACAGCAGGCGGCGGATGCGAGGGATGGTGAAACCCTTGCGCCGCAGATCGGCCAGCACCTGCAGTTCCAGCACGTCGAGCGGCGTGTAGCGGCGCTCGGTGAATCCCCCGGCGCTCGTACGCTGCGAGCTGATGGCCGACGCGAAGAGCCGCTTGGCGTCCCACCACTGCAGCTGTCTCGCGGTGAGTCCGGTCAGGCTCGCGACCTCCCGCGACGAGTAGTAGCGCTTCAGTTTCACGGCTTCTGAACCGCGGGGAAGCGGCTGCCCGCCATGAGGGCGAGGCCGTCGTCGTGCACGCTGCCATGACCGTCGCACATGAGCGTGGCGAGCACGTGGGCCGTGAGCGGCGCCAGCAGCACGCCACTGCGATAGTGCCCCGTCGCACGGAATACACCCGGCAGGCCGGGCACGGGGCCCACGATGGGCAATTCATCTGGTGTCGCCGGCCGAAGCCCCACGCGGACCGCCGCGAGTTCGGCACCGTCCAGGGCCGGCAGGATGGCCTGCCCGCGCTCCAGCAGCATCCGCACGCCGGCGACCGTCGCCCGCTCGTCGAACCCGACGTCTTCCACCGTGGCACCGAGCAGGAGCGACCCGTCGGCCCATGGCACCAGGTAGCAGCCGTTACCCCACGTCACGTGTCGAAGCAGGTCGGGAGTCGCGCGCAGGTGGAGGAGCTGGCCGCGTATCGGTCGAACTGGCACACCGGGCACCGGCCCGAGCGGCGCGCCGGACCAGCTGCCCGTGGCGACCACCGCGGCATCGCTGACCCAGCGGCTGTCGGTCGTCACCACGCGCACACCGGCGCCGGTCGGCTCGAGCGCCAGCACGGTGTCCCTGACGACCACGCCCCCACGCATCTCGACCGCCGCTGCCAGCGCCGCCACGAGGTCCGGGACGCTGACGTAGCCGTGCTGAGGCAACAGGAGCGCCCCGCACACCTCGTGCGACAGGGACGGGTCGGCCCGACGCACCTCGGACGCGCCCAGGAGGCTATGGGGCACGCGTTCGCCCGCAAACCGGCGTGCCAGGGCGTCGAGCACCGCGAACTCGGCCGCATCGGTGGCCACCTGCAGGGTGCCGCACCGGCGATACTCCACCGGCGCGGGCGTGACCGTCCGGAGCCGGGCGATGAATTCGTCATAACGCCCGATTCCGCGCACGCCCAGGTCCAGCAGGTCCGGGTGCTGCCCTTCGATGTAGGGCGCGAGCATGCCGGCCGACGCCTGGGTCGCGCCCAGGCCCCGGCCCCGCATGTCCACCAGCCGGACGGCTGTACCCCGCAGTGTCAGTTCGTGCGCAAGGGCCAGGCCGACGACGCCGGCACCCACGATCGTGACGTGCACGGCATCGATTGTAGTGCCCGGACAGCGAAATCGACCCGGACAGGCCGCTGTCTCCACGATGCGACAGCCGCGACGGCACCGACCGCGGCGAGAGGTGCCGATTGCACCCGTTGCGTGCATACTTCGCAGGCACGACCCTTGCTCGAGCGGACCGCCGAGGAGAACGGATATGGAGATCAGCAGGACAGCGATGGGAGTGCTCGCCGCCGTCTGTGTCTCGGCGGGAGCCGGGGCGGCGTATCTGGCGCTGCGCGGACCCGAAGCGGCCGCCTCCGGCCCCGGTGTCACGCTCAACGCTCCAGGCGTCACAGCCGGGGAGGGGCTGCCTGGCGAGGAGTCAGCCGGAGCCCCCATCGACGCCTCCGCCACGGCCCCCTCACCGCAACCGGCCACGCAGCCACGCGCCACGGCGGGCGTCCGCCGCTCGCCTGGTGCCACCCGAACGGTCCCCGCGCCCGCGCCCTCCGCCGCGAACGCGCCCAGCGCTCCAGCCGCATCGGTGGCGGAGCGGGAGTCGAGTGAGCCGATCATCGAAGACGTCGCGCTCGAGTCCGTGGAACCAGCCCTCCCCGATTCGGGCCTCGGCCAGACCGCTCGTGCCGAGGTTCCCGACGAGCCTCCAGCGCGGAGCGATGAACCCCGCTTCGAGGAGTACGTGATCGGCGCGGACTCGGTCATTGGCGTGCAGCTCGACTCCACCGTGTCGACCGAGACCGCCGAGGTCGAGGACCGCGTCGTGGCCCACGTGACGCGCGACCTGCGAGTCGGCCCACGTGTCGTGGTCCCAGCCGGCTCGAGGGTCCGCGGCGAGGTCACCTTCGTGGAGCGTGGGGGCCGCATCCGCGAACGGGCCAGGCTGGCCATCCGCTTCTCGCAGATCGAGTTGGCCGACGGCAGCCGGATCGCCCTCGACACCGACCCGATCTACCGCGAGGGCGGCGGGCAGGGCCGCGAGAGCGCTGCCAAGATCGGCGGCGGCGCCATCGGCGGGGCCATCATCGGTGGCCTGCTCGGCGGGGCCAAGGGTGCGGTCATCGGAGGAACCGCCGGCGCGGGCGCCGGAACGGCCGCCGCGATGGCCGGGCAGCGCAGTGCGGTGGCGATCACGGCGGGCACGCCCCTCACCATCCGGGTGCTGAGCCCGGTCACGGTGACGCTGGAGCCCTGACGCAGCACTCCCCCTATTGAAGGCTCCGCCGTCTGAGAGACGTGCCGGGTACGTCGGGAACCGAGCCCTCGGGGCCCGGTTCCTGCGTACAGCGCCGGCCTCTCGCGGGCTTCGGATGCCAGAGGGTCCCGCGGCCGGGTAAGATGCACGCGGAGGAACACCCCATGCGCACACGTTGGATCGCGGTCGCTGCCCTGGCCCTGCTGGCCGGAGTCACGGCCACCGCACAGGTGACCAAGCAGGAGATGGCCGGCATCAACAATTTCTCGCGCGTCGATGCCACGGTGGGATGCGGAGGTGCCACGGCGCCCGAGGCCATGGCCGGGTTGAAGCGCGAAGGGTTCGCCGCGGTGATCAACCTGCGGCAGGCCAGCGAGCCCGGCGCCGACGTCGAAGCCGGCAAGGCCGCCGCCGAGGCGGCGGGGCTCACCTACATCCATCTGCCCTTCAACGGCGGGTCCCCCGACCCTGCGGTCGCCGATGCCTTCCTGGCCGCCGTCTCCGCGCCCGCCAATCAGCCCGTCTACGTCCACTGCGCCTCGGCCAACCGGGTCGGCGCGCTCTGGATGATCAAGCGCGTGCTGCAGGACGGCTGGGCGATCGAACGCGCGCGGACCGAGGCCCAGGCCATCGGGCTGGCCAGCGCACGGCTCGACGAGTTCGCCGTCACCTACATCAACGCACACCGGTAAGCGCGGTCCGGCCATGGACCCGTCCGAGTTCCGGCGACACGGACACGCCCTCGTGGACTGGGTGGCCGACTACCTGTCGGCCAGCCCGCGTCCCCCGGTCCTGGCCCGTGTCGCGCCGGGGGCAGTCGAAGCGGCGCTTCCGGATGCGGCTCCGGAAGAGCCCGAGTCGTTCGAGGCCATCATGGCCGACGTCGACCGCGTCCTCGTCCCCGCCCTCACCCACTGGAATCACCCCGGGTTCTTCGCCTATTTCGCCACCAGCGCGAGCCCGCCGGGTGTGCTGGCCGAACTGCTGGCCACGGCCCTCAACCAGCAGGCCATGCTGTGGCGCACCTCACCGGCTGCCACCGAGCTCGAGGCGGTGGCCACGGGATGGTTGCGACGTCTGCTCGGCCTGCCGGCGACGTTCGAGGGCGTGATCTACGACACGGCCTCCGTCTCCACGCTGCACGCGCTCGCCGCGGCACGCCAGGCGGCGATGCCCGGCGTGCGCACGCACGGACACTCCGGAACCGGGCGCGTGTACTGCTCCGAGCAGGCGCACTCGTCGGTGGACAAGGGCGTGGCGCTGCTCGGTTTCGGGCTGGAAGGCGTCCGCCGTATCGCGGTGGACGCGGCGTTCGCCATGCAGCCCGATCGGCTGGCGGCGGCCATTGCCGAGGACCGGGCGGCCGGCCACGTGCCCGTGGCCGTCGTGGCCACGATCGGCACGACCGTGACGACCAGCAGCGACCCGGTCGCGGCCATCGCGGACATCTGCCGGCGCGAAGGGCTCTGGCTGCACGTCGATGCCGCCTATGCCGGCCCCGCCGCCATGCTTCCGGAGCGGGCGGCGGCATTCGACGGCTGGGACCTCGCCGACTCGGTCGTGACCAACCCGCACAAGTGGCTCCTCACACCCTTCGACCTTAGCGTCCTGCTGTGCAGGCGCATGGACGTGGTGCGCGAGGCGTTTTCCGTCGTGCCCGACTACCTGCGGACGACCGACGGCGACGTGAAGAACCTGATGGACACGGGCATCCAGCTCGGTCGGCGGTTCCGCGCCCTGAAGCTGTGGATGGTGCTGCGCTCCTACGGGGCCGCGGGCATCCGGGAGATGCTGCGCGAGCACATGCGGCTGGCCCGCCTCTTCGCCGACTGGGTCGATGCAGACGCCGGGTTCGAACGGCTGGCGCCGGTCCCGTTCAGCGTCGTGTGCTTCCGGGCCTGCCCGGCCAGCCTCCAAGGCGACGCGGAGGGGCTCGACCGTCTCAACGAGCGCCTGCTCGATCGCGTGAACGCGACCGGCGAGGTCTTCCTGTCGTCGTCGCGCCTGCGGGGGGTCGTGACACTGCGCCTTGCCGTCGGCAACTTCCAGACGCGGCTCGAGCACGTGGCCCGCGCCTGGGAACTCCTCACACGGGAAACCACCCGCTTGCTCGCGTCCGCGTGAGCGGCGTGCCGCGGCCTGCCGGCTCGAGGCTCGCCGGTGCCCGTCCGCGTGCCTAGCTGTGAATGCTACACACGTTGTTCATTCGGGAGTCTCTGGAAACAATGGGGGTTACCAAGCCAACCCATCGTGTCCGGAGGTGCTCCCGAATGAGAGTGCATGGTAACGCCAAGACCACGCCG
>JABFRY010000547.1 GCA_013140955.1 Acidobacteriota bacterium | reverse complement strand
AGCGTGCAGTATCGGCCGTGCCCGCGCCCGCGCGCAAGTGCGTCGCCGTCTTCGCAGGGCGTCGCCGTCTTCGCGGGGCGTCGCCGGGCTCGCGGGGCGTCGGCGTGGCGCGTGGTGCGCTGGGCTCACGCCCGTGCGCGCCCGGAGTGTCGGCTACGGCAGGGCGAAGAGCGTCCCGCCGAAGAAGGCATACGCGGCCACCAGCGTCACCACCACGTTGAACGCCTGCCCGCCGAGGAACGCGAGCGCGGGACGCCCGTCGTCGGTACGCACGAGGCTGGTGAGCGAGGTCTCGAGGCCGATCGACACGAACGCCATGGCGAAGAGCATCGTGCGCACCGCGGTGATCACGGGTCGCGTGTCGCCAACCGTGCCGCGATCGAGCAGGAACGAAAACACGAGGGAGGCCACCATGAATCCGAAGACGAACTTCGGGAAGCGCTCCCAGATCACCGAGAGGCTGGCCGCCGGTGCCGGGGCGGCCCCCTCGGCGGTGCCCTTCATCGCCCACCAGATGGTGAGGACGAACGCCGCCACCCCGATGAGGGCGTTCTGCGAGAGCTTCACCACGACGGCCACATCGCGCGCGGCCTCGCCGATCAGCTCGCCGCCGGCCACGACCGCTGCGCTCGTGTCGAGCGTGCCTCCCAGCCAGGCCCCCGCCACCATCTCGGGCATCCCCACCGCACGGGCAATCCACGGCATGACGATCATCATTGGCATGGCCACGATCAGCACCAGCGAGGTGACGTACGAGAGCTTCCGGCGGTCGCCCTGGATGGCGCCGCAGGTGGCGATGGCGGCCGACACGCCGCAGATCGACACCGCGCTCGAGAGCATCGTGGCGAACTCGTCGTCCACGCCGAGGCGCTTGCAGAGCCAGAAGCTGAAGCTCCACACGCTCAGCACCACCACGATGGCCTGGGCGATGCCGAGCAGCCCGGCGCGGGCGATCTCGTCGAAGAGGATGCTGGCCCCGAGCACGACGAGGCCGGTCTTGATGTAGTACTCCGTGCGCAGCGCCTCGCGCAGCCAGGCCGGCACCCGCACCGTGTGGTTGATGGCGAGGCCGATGGCGAGCGCGAAGATCACGTACTCGAGGCCCAGCGAGGCCGCCATCGGCAGACCGGCCAGCACCTGCGACAGCCAGCCGAGCGCCCCGATCAGCAGCACGCCGGGCACGAAGGCCGCCAGGCGTGCCCCGAGGGCCAGAGCGCCGATGGCGATCGGCACGAGCACCAGAGCGGCCAGCTGCAGCGGTCCGGCCGGGCGGGCGCCCGCGAGCACGCACGCGATCAGCGCGCCCCCGATGACGACCGATAGCCAGTCCTCACCCAGCCGCAGCGGCTGGCTCGCCGCCGCCGGGTACGACGTAACGTCCCCCTGCATGCCTCTTCCTCGTCTGTTCGAGCCGAACGATGCCCTGACGGTGAATGCGGACGCGCGGCTCCCGCTGGCGCCGCAGGCGATTCGGCGTAGCCCTCCAACCCGACAGAGCGCTGCACCGAATCGAGAGTCCCGCTAGCGTGCGCCGCGCAGCTCCGCGTAGACCTGCTGCACGAAGCGGTCGGCGCTCGCCATCGCGTTGCCGACCCGTTCGTCGAAGTCTGCGGTCGGCTTCGACGCGACGACCTCCTCCACCGACCGTCCCTGCGCAATGGCCGCCGCGACCCGGTCGCGCACGGTCACCACCACCTGCCGATGGAAGACGAGCGCCTCGCGGTTGGTGACCGCGCCGTGGCCCGGCGCCACCTTCGTGTTCGGGCCCGCCAGCGTGATGAACGTGTCGAGCGACTGCAGCAGGCCGGCCAGCGTGCCGCCGTTGGTGCGGTCGATGTTCGGGAAGCCCACCGACCGGAAGACGTCCCCGGTCGAGAGGACGTCGGCGGTGACGAACTTCACGACGGTGTCGCCGTCGGTGTGCGAGGGCGGCAGCGGAACGATGCGCACCTCCTCGCCGTTCATCTGGATGGTGAGCGGCTCGGTGTAGGTGATCGTGGGCAGCGCGGCGGCCGGCGCGGGCGGTGGCACCTGCCCGTTCGCCCCGGGCGACGGCTTCAGGAGACGCGCCCGCAGGTTCGGCTGGGCCATGATGGTCGCCCCCAGGGCTCCGAAGTTCGCGTTGCCACCGGTGTGGTCGCCGTGCACGTGCGTGTTGACCACGAGCCGGATCGGTGCGGGCGAGAGTGCGCGTAGCGCAGCCACGATCTTCTCGGTGACCTGCGGAAACTGGGCGTCCACCAGGAAGATGCCCTCGGTCCCGACGAGCGCCGTGATGCGTCCCCCCTGGCCATCGACGGCGTACACGTTGCCGCCGAGCCGGGTGGTGGTGACCTGGACGTCCTGTGCCGCCTGCTGGGCGGCCGCGGACGCGGCGAAGACGGGCACGGCGGCCACGAGGGCGGCCGTCGCCAGAAGGCGTCTGAATGACATGTGTGGCTCCTCGGCCCGCGGAACACCCGGGCGGGCCGCCGCGAACGTTACCACGAGTACGGGCGCCAGAAGTGCCACCGGATGCCGCGCACCGGCGGCGCTGAGGCACGTGCGGGTCCGCACCGCGGAGTTGCGGGGCGCACGGGCGGGGCACATGGCGCCGCGTAGGAGGACCGCCCGGAGGCGAAGGAGACAGCGCGACGCGGGTGCGCGGCCCCAGGACCCGTGCAGGATCCCGGAGCCGCCGGGTGAGAGGCGCCTACTCGACGAAGAACGAGACCCAGCTCTGGGCGGTCGAGGCAAGGCCGAGCGCCCGCGCCACGTCTCCCCAGAGCACCCCGTTGGCGCCGGCGCAGTCTGCGAGCCCATCGCCCCAGACGACGCGGTCTCCCCACAGCACGTGCTGCTCCAGCACGCTGTCGCCCCACAGGACGCGATCGCCCCAGAGCACGCTGTCGCCCCAGAGGACGCCATCACCCCACAGGATCCCGTCGCCCCACAGCACGTGGTCGCCCCAGAGCACACGCTGGGACCACGCGGCGTCGTTGTGCAGGATGAGCCAGTCCCCCCACACGACCCGGTCGCCCCACACGATGCGCTGCGCCCAGCTGATGGTCTCGCCGCCGATCGTCGAGGCCTGATCGATGCCGCTCGTCAGCCAGGGCGTGTTGAGAGGCGCCGTGGGATCCACGACCCGGGCCAGCGCAATGGCACCACCGACGTTCAGACTGCCGGCACCCTGCGCCAGCGAGTCCTCGCCGGGCACGTTCGTCGCGGTATACGAAAGCAGCGCCTTCACCATGTAGGGCGTGAGCGCCGGGTTGGCGTCGAGGACGAGCGCGGCGGCGCCGGCGGCCACGGCGCTTGCCATGCTGGTGCCACTGAGGGACAGGTACTGGGGCTTGAAGCCCAGCACACATCCGAACCCGCATACGAGACGCGCAGACTGGGCCTGGTAGAGCGCGCTCGTGGAAGACACGGCCGCGACGATGCGGCGGCCGGGCGCCACGATGTCGGGCTTGGCGGACCCGTCGTACCACGTGGGCCCGCGCGAGCTGAAGCGCGCGACGCTGTCGTCGGTTCGCGTCGCCGTGCCGTTGTCGTCGAGCGCGCCGACCGTGATGGCCGACGGCGCATTGCCAGGCGAGGTGATGCCCGCGTAGCCGATCCGGTCACTGCCGTCGGCCGTCAGGCCATGGTTGCCGGCCGAGGCAACGACCACGATGCCGGCGGCGACGGCCCGCTCGACGGCCTGCACCAGGGGATCGGTCGCCGCAGGCTCGTAGATCGGGTGCCCCAGCGACAGGTTGATGATGTGAATGCCGAGGGCCTGCCGATTCGTCACCGCGTAGTCGAGCGCCCGAATCACGTCGCTCGTGTAGCCGGTGCCGCCGGCGTCGAGGACCTTGAGGCCGATCAGCCTGGCGCTCCGCGCCACACCGGTGTACTGGCCGCCCGACAGCGTCCCGGATCCAGCGATGAGGCCCGCGACGTGCGTCCCATGGCCGAAGTCGTCGTAGGGCTCGGCGGATCCGGCGGCAGTGAAGTCGTACCACCCCGCCAGGAGCCCGATGTCCAGGTTCTCTTCGATCCCCGAGTCGATCACCGCCACCCCGACGCCGAGCCCCGTCGTGCTGAGGTCGTTCACACCCAGTGTCGTCAGCAACTGGCTCCTGCCGGCGATGTAGCTCGAGAGTCCGGACAGGCCCCATGACAGTCCCGCGCCCACGGTGGCCTCAGCGGCCTCGGTCGTCGTCGGAGCACCCGGCGCACTGGCCAGGTCGTCGCCTGACGTGACCGCCGTGGTCGTGGCTGTGTCGGCAGGACTGCTCGTCGCCGTCTTCGCAGTCTTCGTAGTCTTCGTAGTCTTTGAGTTCTTGGCCTTCTGTGAGCCGGCACCGAGGCTCACGACGCGGCCGTCACTCGAGAGGCGCTCGACGCCGTCCAGCGAGGCCAGGTCCAGCAGGTCTGCGCTGTCGACCTCCACCGTCACGGCGTGCACGAGCGGCAGTTCGGCCACCACGCGCCCACCTGTGGCCGCCAGGAACGCGTCGAGTGCCGACCGCGAGCCGCTGGTGAGACGGACGATGACCCGCAGCCGCTCCCAGCAGCCCTCCATCACCGAACGCTCGAGCGCCCGATCGAGCTTGGCCATCCGCTGTTCGACATCGGAGGCGGGCGCCTGCGCGGCGACCACAGGCATGGCGAAGGAGAGGACACCGAGGCTGACGAGGAGGACGAGGAGAAGGCAGTGCGCCGAGGCCCGGACGGTCATGCGGATGATGCTCATGCCGAGCTGAAGAGCAACCGCCTTGCCATCCACCGCCCCGAACGGCTGCGGGCGCCAACTTCCTGATAACGTGCGACTTGCGACGAGAGGGCGATGCGGCGGCCACATTGCCCAGGCGGGGATGCCCCGAAAGATGCGGGGCGGCGGCCCTCAGTTGCGGGGGCCACCACCGAAAATCCGGGGCCTTGCCGCCCGCCAGTCCTCGGGACGCAGGCTCCAGAGCTCGTCATGGCCAGCCGGTCCGCCGCCCGATTCGACCCGCCCCAGTCGACCGTCACACTGCGCGCCCATCTTCCGAAGCGCGCCGGCGGCGCGTGCGTTGTCGGCGCCGACGCGCGCTTCGAGACGCCTGACACCGAGCGTGTCGAACGCGTAGTCCAGCAGCAGCGCCGCCGCCTCGGCGAAGACACCTCCACCCCAGAAGGCTTCGCCGAGCGCGAATCCCCACTCCGCGCGCTCACCCAGATGATCGAGCGGATGCAGTTGTTCGAAGCCCACCGCGGCGCGCGCCCGGTCGGGCGCGATGCCCACGCAGACGGTGGTGCCCGTGGACCGGCGGTCCTGCGCCCAGCGCACGAAGCGCTCGAACCCGAGCACTCCGTTCGGGGGCGGCGGGAGATGACGGGTCACCGCTGGCGACGACAGGTGCTCGTACAGGGACGGCGCGTCCTCCAGGACCAGTTCCCGCACGCAGGCACGAGAGCCGTGCAGGTCTGGCAGCGGCTGCCGCCAGGCGGCGACCGCGGACGCGGTGGTCCACACCGGGGCATACGCCACCGGCACGGCACTCGGCGAGGGGTCGGGCGCCCAGAAGCCAGCGGAGACCGGGTGCGCCTCCATCCAGCGTTCCCGGTTCAGCGCCCACAGGTCGAGTGTGGAACCGTGCAGGCGACACTCGCGCTGACCGCCCAGCCGCTCGAGCAACCCGATCTCCGACGCGGCAGAGGCGTCGATCCGCGTCTCGAGCCGGCGGGTGGAGAACTCCCGGAACAGCAGGTCGAGCACCGCTGTGACTGCGGGCACCACCACCCTGTCGGCCACACAGCCAGCGGCCAGGCGCATGCCCCACTCGGCGATGACGAATCCGCGCTCGACACGGCGGGCCAGGAGCACCCCCACGGGATCGCTCCCGACCTTGGGCAGGAGGACGTAGCAGACGGCGCGCCCGGCGGCCCGTTCCTGGTGCGCCCAGGCAATGAAGTGTTCGAGCGTGGCCAGGCTCGTGAGCGGCGTCGTGCCGAGCGGCAGTGGCGAGCCCTGCAGTCCGCGCAACAGCACCTGGGCATCGTGGTGACGGATCTCCCGCAGGACGACCCCATTGCTGATCACGGGCAGCGAGGCGCGCGGCCTGACCGCGCCGGTACGAGGGTCCGTCAGGGGTGGAGAGACAACGACTGCTGACGGTTCGGTGGCGCCGGTCGTCATGGCACACGGGGAATCGGCACACCCGGCCGGGGTCTTCGCGCTGTGCCGGTCGGAGCGTGCCGCAAGGCCCGGACGCATCTCCGACGCGGGCACTACGCAGGGGCGATCCCTGCGCAGGGGTGAACAGATGTCAGCAGGTATGGGCAGGCCGATGCCGAGGCGGGCGGGGACTCGTGCGGCGGACGGGCGCCGGCCTGGCCGTTCCGACCCCTGAGGGTCGGCACTGGCCGGCCGGTCGCCGCACGCCCTGCACGTCTACCAGCGCGTGTCGATGGGCTTGGAGGGATCCGCCGTGATGTTCAGGATCGCGCAGTGGTGGTAGTTGAAGCCGCCGTCCACCGCGATGCCGGGATGGTCGGCCATGAACTGCACCACCTGCAGCACGCAGCCCTGGCAGTTGATGTTGGGAATGGGGATCTCACCTTCCCAGCTCTGGATCTGCTGCGGCCGCTCGTTGTGCGGGAACAGGCCGTCGAGCAGCACCGGCGCCACGGGCGGGTTCAGGATGACGGCCGACTGCGAGCGCACGCCACGGTCGGTCGGACCGGTCGTCACCTCCGGGTCGCCCGGCAGCTGCGCCGTCGTGCGCGCCAGCGCGACGCGGTAGTGCCCGGGGTGGTAGATGGACTCGGTCACGAGCAGCGGAAACATCGTGCCGCCCTTGACGGCGGTGATGGCCCCGGTCGGCACGCCGGGGTTGGCGAGCGTGCCCCGCGCCGGATTGGCCGACACGCCGCCGCACGGCGCGATCTTCTGGGGGTCCCCGAGGCGGTTCTGCACGAGCGAGGCCGCCGGAGACACGAGGATGAAGTGCGCGTCCGCCGCCGTGGTGAGGCTGGCGATCGCCAGCGCGGTGAGCAGGATTCTGCGTGTCACGGTGTGCTCCCTGGTCCGTGTCCGAGGTATCCCCCGGGCATGGCCGAACGTGGTGACTGGTGCTGAGAATTGGCCTGGCCGGGACGGCCCGATCCGACAAGGGACGCGGGAGGACCCGGCGACGCCGCTACGAAGTGCTGAGATAGTAGCCGGTTTTCGCCCGCCGCCGCACACGCCTCACGGATGCGCGATGACCGCCAGCGTATGGGCGCGCGCCAGCACGCAGCGCAGGCAGGACTCGAGCGACTCGGGGTCGAGCGCCGCGAAGCTCTCGTCGAACACCGTCAGCGGCGCACCCTGCAGCAGCGCCCGGGCGAGAAAGAGCCGGCCGCGCTCGCCGTGCGAGAGCTGCCACCCCGTCTCGCCCACCGCCTGCTGGAGTCCCGACGGCATGCGCCGAAGCAGGTCCCCGAGCCCGAGCTCTTCGCAGAGCGCGGCGGCATCGAGCAGATCCTCGTCGGTGGCGGGCCACCGGCGTCCCATGAGCAGGTTGAAGGCGAGGCTCCCGGAGAACACGTGATTCTCGTGGAACTGCGGGGCCTGGGTCGCAAACCGGTGCCAGGCATCCCCGAGCGTGAAGCGGTCCAGGCCGTTCAGCAGCAGGACGCCCGACTCCGGCGTCCGCAGCCCCGTGAGGAGCGACGCGAGCGTGGACTTGCCGCCACCGGATGCCCCTTCGATGAGAAGCCGCTCGCCGTGGCGCACCGTCAGGCGTGCCCCCCGAAGCACCGGCTCGCCCTGCGGATGGTAGCGATAGGTGAGCCCGTCGGCGTCGATGAGCACGCCGGAGGAGGGCCCCGGCGTCGGCACGGCCATGTCC
>JABFRY010000454.1 GCA_013140955.1 Acidobacteriota bacterium | reverse complement strand
GGGCTCCGGCACGAGCGGCGTGACGTCCTGGCGGTGAGCCACGAACTCGGGCCTCGGCCGCGTGCGGCCGAACGGCTCCACCAGCTGGTTCTCCACGCTGTTGTAGACCACGAAGGCGTTGCGCCTCGGGTACGGGGAGATGTTGCTGTTGGACCCGTGCATCGTGTTGCAGTCGAAGAGCACCACCGTGCCGGCCGGGCCCGTCGGGGCCACGATCCCCCCACGGTCCGCGAGCCGCCTGAGGCTCACCTGGTCGGGTACGCCGTACTCCTGCCGCCGCAGCGACTGCCGGTAGTGGTCGTCGGGGGTCTCGCCGATGCAGGTGACGAACACCCGGTGCGACCCCGGGATCAACATGAGCGGGCCGTTGAACACCTCGTTGTCGGTCAGCGAGATCGAGGCGCTCACCGCGCGCATCCGCGGCATCCCGTCCTCGACGTGCCAGGTCTCGAAGTCCGAGTGCCAGTAGAAGTCCTTGCCGGAGAACCCCGGCTTCAGGTTGACGCGCGACTGGTGCACGTAGACCGGGCCACCGAGCAGCTGGACGACCGGGCCGACCAGGCGGCGATCGCGGATGAGCCGGGCGAGCACGTCGTCGAGCGCGTGAAACCGGAACACCGAGCGCACCTCCCCGCCGTCCGGTTCGCGGATCGTCTCCTCGAGCCCCTGAACGGCTTCGCGCGCCGCCAGCTCCTGCACACGGGCGTCGAGCGACGCCACCTCCGCCGGCGACAGCAGGCCGGGCAGCACGAGCAACCCGTCCCTGTCGAAGGCCGCACACTGCGAGGCATCGAGCGGACCGTCCGCGGCGCCGTGCACCACGGGATCCCGGCGGGCCAGCATGCGGGCCTCGGGGTCCACGCGCGAGGGATACAGGTCTTCCGCCGTCGGTGCCGTCAGCATCACTCCTCCCTGGCCGCCGGCAGCACCTCGCCCCCGAGCGGATAGCTGCCGGACGCGTCATGGACCTCTCGGCCATTGAGCGCCGGGCTGAACACACAGACCATGCGCATGCGTGTGTGGGCCCGCAGGATGTGCTCGTCGTGGCGATCGAGCGCATACACCACGCCGGGGGCGATGCGGTGGATGCTCGCATCGGCGAGATCCTCCAGTTCGCCCACGCCCTCGAGGCAGTAGACGGCCTCGAGATGGTTGCGGTAGCACATCGGCGTGACCGTGCCCGGGTAGATGGTCGTCACGTGCAGCGAGAAGCCGAGGCCATCGCCGCTCAGCAGGAG
The DNA here is from genome assembly GCA_013140955.1 of Acidobacteriota bacterium. Taxonomy (GTDB): domain Bacteria; phylum Acidobacteriota; class Vicinamibacteria; order Vicinamibacterales; family UBA2999; genus JABFRY01. The sequence goes on along the minus strand of JABFRY010000454.1, from coordinate 6,611 downwards.
ACGCGTGCTCTCCCAGTTGTCGGTGACCACCCGGCGCGGGCTGTCCTCGGCATCGCGCAGCGACCGTACGATCATCGGACGCCCCCGGCCACGCGCGCCGCGGCTCCGGACCGCACCTGCTCACGCACGCACGTCCCCAGGATGCGCAGGCCCTCCGCGAGATCGTCGTCCGGGATCGTGAGCGGCGTCAGCAGCTTCACGACCTCGTCCTCGGCACCCGAGCGTTCGATCAGCAAGCCACGCGTGAACGCGCTCGCGCAGATCCGGCCGGCCAGGGCGCCATCGCCGCAGTCCAGCCCCAGCATCAGGCCGCGGCCGCGCACCACCAGGTCCTCCTCGTCGCACTCCCGGGCCATGGCCTCGAGCGCCGCCCGTGCCTGGGCGCCCTTGCGGGCCACGTCGCGGGTGAGCGCGTCGTCGGTCCAGTACTCGGTGAGCGCGGCGGTGGCGGTCACGAACGCGAGGTTGTGCCCCCGGAAGGTGCCGTTGTGCTCGCCGGGCTTCCACTGGTCCAGTTCCGGCCGCAGCAGCACGATCGAGAACGGCAGGCCATAGCCGCTCAGGGATTTCGAGAGCGTGACGATATCCGGCACGAAGCCTGCCGCCTCGAAGCTGAAGAACGGCCCCGTGCGCCCGCATCCGGCCTGGATGTCGTCCACGATGAGGAGCGCCCCGTGACGCCGACACACCTGCTGCAGCGCGCGCAGCCACTGGGCCGAGGCCACGTTGATCCCGCCTTCGCCCTGCACCGTCTCCACGATGACCGCCGCGGGCTCGTCCACGCCGCTTCCCCGATCCGACAGCAGCCGGTCGAGATAGACCGTGGTGTCGATGCCGGGACCGAGGTATCCGTCGTACGGCGCGAAGGTCGTGCCCCGCAGGGGCAGGCCCGCTGCGCTCCGGTAGTGCGCGTTGCCGGTGGCGGCCACCGCCCCGAGCGTGACGCCGTGGAACGCGTTGGTGAACGCCACGACGTTGGAACGCCCCGTGGCGTTGCGCGCCACCTTGAGGGCGGCCTCGACGGCGTTCGCCCCCGTCGGGCCGGTGAACTGCACCTTGTAGCTCAGCCGCCTCGGCTCCAGCACGAGGCTCGAGAACGCCTCCAGGAACGTGCGTTTGGCCGTGGTGAACATGTCGAGCCCGTGCACCACCCCGTCGGACGCCACGTAGTCGAGCAGGTGACGCTTGATCCGCGGGTCGTTGTGCCCGTAGTTGAGCGTGCCCGCCCCGCTGAGAAAGTCGATGTACGCACGGCCCTGCTCGTCCACGAGCCGCGCGCCGCGGGCCGTCCGGAACACCGTGGGAAAGGACCGGCAGTAGCTCCGGACGTTCGACTCGATCGCCTCGAAGATGCCTGTCATCCCTGCCTCCCTGTGTCACGTCCTGGTTCGAAAGGTCCGATGCGCAGCAACTGCTCCTCCTCATGGGCAAGGGCGCCGAAGTCCTGGCGCGTGAACAAGGGTCGGGTATGGCACGCGGCGTCGCGGCGGCGCGCCAATGCCCGGAAGAGCGCCCACGACGCCGCGTTCGACGGCGTGATGGAGGCCTCGACGTACGCGACGTCGCGACAGGCAGGCTGCGCCAGCACCGCGTCGAGGAGCCGGCTGCCGAGCCCCAGGCCCCGTGCGGCGCCGGCGACCGCCACCTGCCAGACGAAGAGCGTGTCGCACGCGTCGGGAGGCCGGTACCCCGCAAGGAACCCGACCAGCATCCCCTCCCGCTCTGCGACCACACAGGTGTTGCGGAAGTGCGTGCAGAGCAGCAGATAGGCGTAGGGCGAATTCAGGTCGAGGGAGGCACAGGCATCGACCAGCGCGTGCATGCGCATGGCATCGCCGGTCTCCGGGGGCCTGCACTGAACGAGCGGGGGCTCGCCGGGCGTCCTAACGGGTTCCGGTCGCGTCTCCATCGCCTCCTGTCGCGCCGGGGCGGCCCGACAGGCCGGCCCCTCACCCGCAGGTTGATTGGAACACCAATCTCTGCGCGTCAGGGGATCCTAGCGGCAACGAGGACGATGAGTCAAAGACCGGGAGATGACCGAAAGACGCAAACTGTTGCGACAGAGCGGGTTACGGGATTGAATAACCGCGTCAGGGCTCCCACCCGGTCGCCACGAACACCTGGCGTGCCTCGGGCGTGGTGATGTGGTTGACGAAGGCCGCCGCGGCCTCCCGCTGGGACGACGCGGTCATCACGCCGGCCACGTAGGTGGTCAGGCGCTGGATCTCGGCGGGCAGCGGACCGAGCAGCCGCGCACCCCGCTCCTCGAAGAGCCGGATCTCGCTCGTCATCGTGAAGCCCAGCTCGTTGCGGCGGCTGGCCGCAATGCGCTCCATGACCGCGCCGCCGTTGGCGAGCCGGACCGTCTTCGCCCGAATCGTCCCGGCGATGCCGAGGCGCTCGAACAGGCCCTCGATGTAGACACCCGAGGTCCCCTGGCTGTAGACGACGGCGTCGGCCGCCAGCAGCGCGGCCCTGAAGGCCGCGAGCGACGTGATGTCGGGGCGCCGCGCATCGCTTGGCACGGCGACGCCCACGGCGACCTCGCCCACCGACGTCGTGGTGCCAGCCACCACCCGTCCGTCGGCCACGGCGCGTTCCACGACGGCGGCAGGGGCAATCAGCACGTCCGCGGTCTCGCCCGCCGCGACGCGCCGTCCCAGGTTGGGACCGGTGTCGAACTGAATCGTGACGGTGTGGCCCGTGTCGCGTTCGAAGCTGGCCACGAGCGGCAGGATGGCACCCTGGACGGCCAGGGTGGCCATCGAGGAGAGGGTCGCGGCGCGGCCCGCCACGACCAGGCACGACGTCACGAGAATGCCGGCGACGATGGCCCGGATGCGCATGGGCGCAGACGATACCACAGGGTCGTGCGCAGCCTTGGCTGACCGGCGGGCCGGTGACCCGCGACCTCGTGCCGCAGCCCCCGGTCCGGCAGCCCGGAGCCGGGCGTCAGCGCTCGAGCATCGGACGTGGAGGCGCCACGGCATCTGGCACCTCGACGGGCATCACGCTCACCTCCACGCGCAGGCGGTGCTCTTCACCGCCGAGCAGGACGCCGCGCAGCGGGCTCACGTCACCGAAGTCCCGCCCCCACGCCAGCGTGATGTGGCGCTCGCCGACCAGCAGGTCGTTGGTCGGATCCACGTCCACCCACCCGACATGACGGCAGAACACCGAGACCCAGGCGTGCGAGGCGTCGGCCCCGATGAGGCGGGGCTGGCCCGGCGGCGGATCGGTGAGCAGGTAGCCGCTCACGTAGCGGGCCGGCAGGCCCATCGACCTGAGGCACGACACCTCGAAGTGGGCGAAGTCCTGGCAGACGCCGCGCCGCTCGGCCAGCACGCGCGCGACAGGGGTCGTGATGCTCGTCGCGGACGGATCGAAGGTGAACTCCTCGTGGATGCGGTGTGTAAGGTCGAGCACGGCGTCCAGGATCGCCCGCCCGGGCTGGAAGGATCGCACCGCGAACGCCTGGATGTCCGCGTCGAGGACCACGTACGGGGACGCGTACACGAACTGGGCGGCGTCCAGCGTGGCCGCATCGCCGGGTTGGCGGCAGGCGGCGCGCACGGCCTCCCAGGGGGCGCTCGCACGCGGGTCGAGCCCGTCGTGAGCCGCCGACACCTCCACCTCGCTCGTCGCGGACACGTGCAGCGCGGCGTGAGGACGCAGCAGTTCGAACTGGTCGGCCGCGTTGCCGAAGTAGTCGGTCCGCTGCAGCAGGCGCGACGGCTCGGGCTCGATGACCAGGCGGGACGACCGGACGTGCTGGAACGGCAGTTCCCGGGGCCGCAGGTACGCCAGGTGCTGCGAGGCCGCCACGACCGACGCGTAGTCGTAGTGCGTGTCGTGCTGCACGTGATACGCCGCGCTCACCGCTGGTCCCTCTCCTGTCGGGCGGTGCCCCGGCGCGGACAGGCCGGGCGCTGCACCACCCGCCGTGCCGCAGCACCGCGCAGGCGCGGCTGTCTAGAGCAGCGTGGCATGGGCCGGCTCGTACACGTGGCTGAAGTAGCGCAACGTCAGGGCGTCGGAGGCGTCGAGCGCCGTGCGCTCGCACGCCGCCAGGAACTCGCGGAACGGCGGCGTCCGCTCGAAGGCCGCCGAACGGAGGGCCTCGGAGTTGCGTCGTGCCGAGAGTTCGTTCAGTTCGTCCGACAGCCCCCCGAGATTCGCATCCGGCAGCAGGCGCACGTGCTTGGCGAGCTTCGCCATCTGGAACGCGGAGGAGCGCGGGTTGCGATCGTCGAAGATCAGCAGGTCCACCACCGGCGCCCACTCGGCCCGCCCCATGTAGCGGGCCCGGTAGGTGATGATGCTGTCGGACAGGTCGAGGAGCCACTCGAGGAGCGCGGGGTCGCCCACGGCATGCGCCCCGGCGACGCACCGCGTCGTGGTCGTCACGTGCAGGACGCGTTCGATGTGTCGGCCCAGGCTCATGAACCGCCACCCGTCGTCGCGGGTCATGTGGGCCATCTCGAGCCCGCCCGCTGCCACCAGCCACAGGATGACGCGGTCGAGCAGGTCGAGGGCGCCCGACAGGGTCGGAGGACGGGCGCCACGGCGCGGCATCGCCCCGGTCAGCTGGTTGAGTACGCGCGTGTTGTCGCCCGAGAGGCGGTCGCGCACGGTGGAGGCGACCGCGGCCGTCTGCGCCACGTTCCAGCCGACGCTGCGCATGCCCTCCGCGTCCGCCAGTCCGCGCAGGAGGGTCCGCACGAAGTCGCGAGCCCCCCACTCGCGCGGCGGCGTTTCCGGTGTCTCGTCCTCGGCGTGCGGCAGCAGGCCCGCCTGCTGGCAGATGGCCACCACCGGGGCCGAGGCGCCGGAAATGACCGGATCGCCCTGATCCAGCCGTGCCAGGACGGCGCGCAGCAGCCGGGCGGTGTTCTCGCTGCGCTCGGCGTAGCGGCCCAGCCAGAAGAGGTGCTCGGCCGAGCGGCTCGAAACGACACGGTCGCTGCGCGCGATGGCGGCCGGCTGGATGCGGCCGCGCAGCAGCGAGAACCGTTCGACCGGCGTGGTGGAGAGCACCCACGTGTCCTTGCTGCCGCCGCCGCGATGGCCCGACACGATCAGCCGGTCGCGGCCCGCCACGCGCGTCAGGCCGCCCGCCATGGCCTGGTAGCCGCCACGACCGTCGGCCACGACGAAGGCGCGCATCATCATGCCGCTCGCCTGCAGATCGCCCTCGCGCCACACGGGCACGTGCGACAGGGGCAGGTACTCCTCGAGCACGAAGTCGTCGGGCGTGGCCCGGATGCGGGCCGCCCACGTCCGGCGGGCATCCGCATCGAGCGTGGCGCCGATGATGACGTCGGGCATCGACGCGGCGTGGAGTGGCTTGATCACCAGCTGGTCGAGCCGCGCCAGCCGCGCGTCGAGTTCGGCCGGCGTGCCGCCGGTCCACGCACCCGGGGAGGGAATGAGCAGCTCTTCCCCGAGCAGTTCCCGGCAGAGGCCCGGCAGGTGACGATTGAGCCCCGGGGATTCCAGCACGCCGCTCCCGAACGCGTTGGCCACGAGGACGTGCCCCGCGCGCCAGGCCTGCACGAGCCCGGGTACTCCGAGCGTGGAGTCGGCGCGCAGCTCGAGGGGGTCGCAGTAGCTGTCGTCGAGCCGGCGCAGGATGCCGTGGACGGGACGAAGCCCGCTCACCGTCTTCAGGAACACGCGGTCGTCACGCACCGTGAGGTCGGCGCCCTCGACGAGCGTGAAGCCGAGATACTGCGACAAGTAGGCGTGCTCGAAGTAGGTCTCGTTGAAGCGTCCCGCCGTGAGGAGCACGATGTGCGGGCGGCCGCTCGGGCACGGCGCATGGTCGAGCAGCGTCTCGCGCAGGGTGTGGAAGTAGGGCGCCAGACGACGGACCCGCTGGTCGCGGAACGCATCGGAGAACACGCGCGACACCGTGAGCCGGTTCTCGAGCGCGTATCCGGCTCCCGAGGGGGCCTGCGTGCGTGCCGACACCACGGTCCACTCCCCCTTCGGGGAGCGCGCCAGGTCGAACGCCAGCACGAGGAGGCGGGTGCCGGACACCGGCCGCACGCCGTGACAGGCCCGGAGGAACCCGGGGTCGTTGAAGATGAGGGCTGGCGGGAGATGTCCCGAGGCCAGCAGCCGCTGCGGGCCGTAGATGTCGGCGGCCACGGCCTCGAGGAGGCGCGCCCGCTGCTCGAGACCGGGCTGCAGGCGTTCCCAGTCGCGGGCCGGCACGATGTGCGGCAGGACGTGGAGCGACCAGGGACGCGGCGGACCCGAGCCCGCGTGCACGTTGTAGGTGACGCCGTTGTCCTGGAGCTGCCGCTCGATGGTGGCCTGGGCCGCTCCGAGCTGGGCGGGGCCCATCTCGCCCGCCAGGCGGGCGAAGACCTCCCACTCGTCGCGCAGGGTGCCGGGGGATGCGTGCAGTTCGTCGAAGTGGGCCGGTGGCATCTGGCACCGGCGCAGCAGGCCTGCCAGCGGCCCGGCTGCCTGCCCGTCGGAGGACTCACCTCCGGCAGAGGGCTCGCGCATGTGCCGATTGTCGCAGATCAGACCCCGTCCGCGGACACCGGACATGTTCGTCGGGGCCGGCGCGCCGTGAGGAGGCGCGGACGGGGTCTGAT
>JABFRY010000019.1 GCA_013140955.1 Acidobacteriota bacterium | reverse complement strand
GACGCAGGGGCGCGGCAGCCAGCGCGTGACCGCCCAGAATCCGGAGACGACCTCCGAGGCCCTCACCCGCTACGGGCGCGATCTGACGGAGTTCGCCCGGTCCGGCAAGCTCGATCCGGTGATCGGGCGGGATGAAGAGGTCCGGCGCGTCATCCAGGTGCTGTCGCGGCGCACGAAGAACAACCCGGTGCTCATCGGCGAGCCCGGCGTGGGCAAGACGGCCATCGTGGAAGGCCTCGCCCAGCGCATCATCCGCGGAGACGTGCCCGAGGGGCTCAAGAGCAAGAAGATCTTCGCGCTCGACATGGGGGCGCTGGTGGCCGGGGCGAAGTACCGGGGCGAGTTCGAGGAGCGGCTCAAGGCGGTGCTGAAGGAGATCACGGACTCGGAGGGACAGATCATCCTGTTCATCGACGAGCTGCACACCGTGGTGGGCGCGGGCGCCGCCGAGGGCGCCATGGACGCGTCGCAGATGCTCAAGCCGATGCTGGCTCGCGGAGAGCTCCACACGATTGGCGCGACGACGCTCGACGAGTACCGCAAGCACATCGAGAAGGACGCGGCGCTCGAGCGGCGCTTCCAGCCGGTGCTGGTGGACGAGCCGACCGTCGAGGACACGATCTCGATCCTGCGTGGCCTGCGCGAGCGCTACGAGATCCACCACAAGGTGCGGTTCAAGGACGCGGCGCTCGTGGCCGCGGCCGTGCTCTCGCACCGCTACATCGCCGACCGGTTCCTGCCGGACAAGGCCATCGATCTGGTGGACGAGGCGGCCTCGAAGCTGCGGATGGAGATCGACTCGATGCCGGCCGAGCTCGACGAGGTGCGGCGCCGGGTGCTCCAGCTCGAGATCGAGCGCGAGGCCATGCGCAAGGAAACCGACAAGGCGTCCCTCGACCGGCTGGCGAAGCTCGAACAGGAGCTGGCCAACCTCAAGGAGGAGCAGACGCGTCTGCAGGCGCAGTGGGAACAGGAGAAGGCGGCCATCAGCGGCACGAGCGAAGTGAAGCAGGCGCTCGAGGACGCTCGTCGCGCCCTCGAGGCCGCCGAACGCGTGGGCGACTATGCGAAGGCGTCCGAGCTCAAGTACGCGCGGATCCCCGAACTCGAGAAGCAGATCCAGGCGCAGCAGACCCTGGCGGAGACCCCCGCAGCCGCACGGATGTTGAAGGAGGAGGTGGACGAGGAGGACATCGCCGAGGTGGTGGCCAAGTGGACCAATATCCCGGTGAGCCGGCTGATGGAGGGTGAGATCCAGAAGCTGATTCACATGGAGGAGCGGCTTCACCAGCGCGTGATCGGTCAGGACGAGGCCGTGACGGCCACGGCCAATGCCATTCGCCGGGCGCGGGCCGGTCTGCAGGACCCGAACCGGCCGCTCGGGAGCTTCATCTTCCTGGGCCCGACCGGCGTGGGCAAGACGGAGCTGGCGCGGGCGCTCGCCGAGTTCCTGTTCGACGACGAGCAGGCAATGGTCCGCATCGACATGTCGGAGTACCAGGAGAAGCACACCGTCTCACGGCTGATCGGGGCGCCCCCCGGCTACGTGGGCTACGACGAGGCCGGACAGCTCACCGAGGCCGTCCGCCGACGCCCCTACGCGGTGGTGCTCTTCGACGAGGTGGAGAAGGCCCACCCCGAAGTGCTGAACGTGCTGCTGCAGCTGCTCGACGACGGGCGTCTCACCGATGCGAAGGGCCGGACGGTCGACTTCAAGAACGTGGTCGTCATCATGACCTCGAATCTCGGGAGCGAGTTCATCGCCGAGCACTCCGGCGACCTCTCGGAAGGGGTGCGCCGGAAGGTGACCGAGGCGCTGCGCCAGCACTTCCGGCCCGAGTTCATCAACCGGATCGACGAGGTGATCTTCTTCCACGGGCTGCGGCTCGAGCACATGGCGTCGATCATCGACATCCAGGTGAAGGGCCTGCTGAAGCGTCTCGAGGAGCGGAAGATCCACGTGGAGCTCACCGCCGCGGCGCGGGAGTTCCTGGTGCAGGAGGGCTACGACCCGATGTACGGCGCCCGGCCCCTCAAGCGGACGATTCAGCGCCGGGTGCTGGACCCGCTGGCCATCCGCGTGCTCGAAGGCGAGTTCGGCGAAGGGGATCGCGTGGTCGTGGATGCCGGGGCCGAGGGTCTGCGGTTCACGAAGGGCCAGCCGCAGGCGGTGTGAACCGGCCGACCCGAAGGCTGACACCCGAAGGCCGGCCAAATGGCAGCGCGTCGGAGGCCTGAGGCTGAAGGCCGCGTGCCGAAGAGCGACGCCGACACGCATGTCGCGCGGGGGCGCGCCCGTGTCGGATGAAGCCAGGGGGCGGGACCGCGATGCGGCCCGCTCCCCTACGCCTCCGGCGGCTGCTGCTCCGTGGCTGGACGGCGTCAGTCGGTGACGCAGCCCTCGGAGGCGGATCGGACCAGCCGCACGTACTTGCCGAGCACGCCGCGCGTGGCGGCCGCCGGACGCGGTTCCCACGCCGCGCGCCGTGCCGCCAGTTCCTCATCGCTCACGAGCACGTCCATGCGCCGGGTGTCGGTGTCGATCACGACGCGATCGCCGGTCCGGACGAGCGCGATGGGACCACCCTCCTGGGCTTCCGGCGTGACGTGGCCGACGATGAACCCGTGCGACCCGCCGGAGAAGCGCCCGTCGGTGAGCAGCGCCACATCCTTGCCCAGCCCCGCCCCCATGATCGCGGAGGTCGGCGTCAGCATCTCGGGCATGCCCGGACCGCCCTTCGGGCCCTCGTAGCGGATGACGACGACCGAGCCCTTGCCGATCTCGCCTCGCTCGAGACCGGCGAGCATGTCCTCTTCGGCGTCGTACACGCGCGCGACGCCCTCGAACCGGCTGCCTTCCTTGCCGGTGATCTTGGCCACCGACCCGCCGGGGGCCAGGTTGCCGTAGAGGATCTGAATGTGCCCGTGCGGGAGCACGGGCTGCTCGATCGGCTGGATCACCTGCTGGCCAACGGTGAGCGGTGCCGCGTCGGACAGGTTTTCTGCGAGCGTCCGGCCGGTGACGGTCATGCAGTCGCCGTGGAGGTAGCCCCGCTCGAGCAGATACTTCATCACGCCGGGCGTGCCACCCACGCCGTGGAGGTCTTCCTGCACGTAGCGGCCGCTTGGCTTGAGGTCGGCGAGCAGCGGCACGCGGTCGCTCACCCGCTGGAAGTCGTCCAGGGCCAGCGGCACACCGGCCGCCTTGGCGATGGCGATGAGGTGCAGCACGGCATTGGTGGAGCCGCCCACGGCCATCACCATCACGAGCGCGTTGTCGAAGGCCTGTGGTGTCAGGATGTCGAGCGGCTTCAGGTCGCGCTCGAGCAGGAGGTTCACGGCCTGTCCGGCCCGGCGGCACTCATCCGCCTTGCCGGGATCTTCGGCCGGCAGCGACGAACTGCCCGGCAGGCTGAGGCCGAGCGCCTCGATGGCCACCGCCATCGTGTTGGCCGTGTACATCCCGCCGCACGCCCCGGCGCCCGGACAGGAGTGCCGCACGATGTCGAGGCGCTGGGCGTCGGTAATCCGCCCCGCCAGGTACTCGCCGTAGGACTGGAAGGCCGACACGATGTCGCGGGGCTCGCCGAGGGCCTGGCCCGCGCGGATGGTGCCGCCGTACACCATGAGCGACGGGCGGTTCAGGCGCGCCATCGCGATCACGCTGCCGGGCATGTTCTTGTCGCACCCCGGCACGGTGACGAGCGCGTCGTACCACTGCGCGCCCATGACGGTCTCGATCGAGTCGGCGATGAGGTCGCGGGACGGGAGGGAGTAGCTCATGCCCTCCGTCCCCATCGACAGGCCATCGCTCACACCGATGGTGTTGAAGCGCAGGCCGACCAGCCCCGCGGCCTGCACCCCCTCGCGCACGTGCGCCGCGAGGCGGTCGAGGTGCATGTTGCACGTGTTGCCCTCGTACCACATGCTGCAGATGCCCACCTGGGGCTTCTGCAGATCGGCGTCGGTGAGCCCGACGCCGTACAGCATGGCCTGGGACGCGCCCTGGCTCCTGGGCTGCGTGACGCGCGCGCTGTACCGGTTCTTCATGCCGACGCCGGCTGGGGCAGCTGCACCGGGTCGAGGAACGGCATCATCGCGCGCAGCTTGCCGCCCACCTCCTCGATGGGATGATGGCGCTCCTGCTCGCGGATGGCCTTGAACCGCGGGAGCCCGGCCTCGTTCTCGGCAATCCAGTCGGCGGCGAACTTCCCGGACTGGATCTCGCGGAGCAACTGCCGCATGGCCTCCTTGGTGGCGTCGGTCACGATGCGCGGCCCCGCGACGTAGTCGCCCCACTCGGCCGTGTCGCTCACCGAGTAGCGCATGTAGCCGAGCCCGCCCCGGTAGAACAGATCGACGATGAGCTTCAGCTCGTGGAGGCACTCGAAGTAGGCCACCTCGGGCTGGTAGCCCGCCTCGACGAGCGTCTCGAAGCCGGCCTTGACGAGGGCGCTCGCGCCGCCGCAGAGCACGGCCTGCTCGCCGAACAGGTCGGTCTCGGTCTCCTCCGAGAACGTCGTCTCGATGACGCCGGCGCGGGTGCAGCCGATACCGCGGCCGTACGACAGCGCGAGCGCCTTGGCGGAGCCGGTGGCGTCCTGGTGCACGGCCAGCAGGCCGGGCGTGCCGGCGCCTTCGGTGAACACCTCGCGGACGCGGTGCCCCGGCGCCTTGGGGGCGATCATCGTCACGTCGACGTCGGGCGGCGGCACGATGCAGTTGAAGCGGATGTTGAAGCCGTGCGCGAACATCAGCATCTTGCCGGCCGTCAGATTGGGCCGGATCTCGGCCTCGTACACCGACCGCTGACGGGTGTCGGGGATGAGGACCATGATGATGTCGGCCCAGGCGGACGCTTCGGCGACCGATACGACCCGGAGACCCGCGGCCTGCGCCTTCACCACCGACTGGCTCGTCGCGGGCAGCCCCACGGCCACTTCCACGCCGCTGTCCTTCAGGTTCAGCGCATGCGCGTGTCCCTGGGAGCCGTAGCCGATGATCGCCACCTTCTTCGCGCGCACGAGCTCGAGATCCGCATCCGTGTCGTAGTACATCCGTGCCATCGTTCACTCCTCTGAAAACTGGTGGTGCCGCGGCGGGGGGACCCGCACGCGGCGCGGAATGGCGGGAACCGCCTTACGTGTACTGGGCGGCCGACAGGGCGGTGTCGCCCCGCCGCATCGCGACCTGGCCCGTGCGCACCATCTCGATGATCCCGAGCGGCTCGAGACGCGCGATGACACTGTCCACGTGCCCCGGCTCGCCGGCCACCTCCAGGGTGATCGTCTGTTCGCCGGTGTCCACGACGTGCGCGCGCGTCTCGTCCACCACCCGCATCAGCGCCGCACGGTCGTGCCCGGTGACGGCCACCTTCACGAGCGCGAGGTCGCGCGACACGGCCGGGACGACGCCGAGGTCCTCGACCTCGATGACGTTCACCAGCTTGTAGAGATACGCGGTGACGCGCTCGGCGCTCGCCTGGTCGCTGTCGATGACCAGCGTCATGCGGGAGACCCCGGGCTCGGACGTGCGCCCGACCGTGAGGGACTCGATGTTGAACGCGCGCCGCCGGAAGAGATTGGTGACCCGGTTCAGTACGCCGGGCCGGTCTTCGAGAAGTGCCACGAGAGTGTGATGCATCCTGTCCTGCCTGTGCTGGTCGGTGACGCGAACGACGACGTCAGTTGGGATCGGTCGCCGTTTCGACCAGCACGGACGGCTCCGGCCGGCGAATCATCGCATGGAGATCCGCGCCGGCGGGCACCATCGGGTACACCGCGTCCTCCTGCTCGACCCGGAAGTCGATGAGCACGCTGCCCTCGCTCGCCCGCGCCCGCTGCACCACGTCGATCACGTCGGAGCGGCGATCGACGCGGAACCCGGTGAGGCCGTGGGCCTCGGCCACCTTGACGAAGTCGGGGCTGCGCAGCGGCGTGGCGGCGTAGCGCCGCTCGTAGAAGAACTCCTGCCACTGACGCACCATGCCCAGGTAGCCATTGTTGATGATGGCGATGTGGATCTTGATGCCTTCCTGGGCCGCCGTGGTGAGCTCGCACTGCGTCATCTGGAAGCCGCCGTCCCCGACGATGGCCCACACCTCGGCCTCGGGCCGGGCCATTTTGGCGCCGATGGCAGCCGGCACGGCGAAGCCCATGGTGCCCAGCCCGCCCGACGTGATGAGCGACCGCGGCGACTCGTGGTGGTAGTACTGCGCCTCCCACATCTGGTGCTGGCCCACGTCCGTCACCACCAGGGCGTTGCCGCCGGTGATGCGCCAGATGTCGTTGATGACGTGCGCGGCGTAGAGGTGCCCGTTGTCGGGCAGGCGCTGGATGTCTCGGACGGCCGTCTCCCCCTTCATCGAGCGGATGTAGGTGTTCCAGCTCTCGCGGTCCATGGGCTCGAGCAGGTCGAGCAGCTCGCGGAGCGTCTCGCGCAGGTCGCCAATGATGGGCACGTCCACCTTGACGTTCTTGTTGACCTCGGACGGGTCGATCTCCACGTGGATCTTCTTGGCCTGCTGGGCGTAGGTGGCCAGGTTGCCGGTGACGCGGTCGTCGAACCGCATGCCGAAGGCCAGCAGCAGATCCGCCTCCTGGATGGCCGTGTTCACCCAGGCCTCGCCGTGCATGCCCATCATGCCGAGGTTGAGGGGATGGCTGGCCGGGAAGCCGCCGAGCCCGAGCAGCGTGAGCGCCACCGGGACGTCCACCATTTCGGCAAACGTGCGCAGCTCGTCCATGGCGCCGCTCTGGATGACGCCCTGCCCGGCCAGGATGACCGGACGCTTGGACTCGCGAATGAGCGCGATGGCCCGCGCCAGGTCGTCGCGACTGGCACGCATGCGCGGGCGATAGCCGCGCAGCTTGACGGGGCTCGGATCCCATTCCCAGTCGATGGTCGCCTGCTGGGCGTCCTTGGTGATGTCCACGAGCACGGGGCCCGGCCGGCCGGACTTGGCCAGGTGGAAGGCCTCCTTGATGCTCGGCATGATGTCTTCCACGCGCGTCACCAGGTAGTTGTGCTTGGTGATTGGCAGCGTGATGCCGCTGATGTCGGTTTCCTGGAACGCGTCGTAGCCGATGAGCTTGCTGGCGACTTGGCCCGTGATGCACACCAGGGGCGACGAATCCATCATGGCCGTGGCGATGCCGGTCACCATGTTGGTGGCACCCGGTCCGGAGGTGGCGATGGCCACCCCGACCCCCCCGCTGGCGCGGGCGTACGCGTCGGCCATGTGGGTGGCGCCCTGTTCGTGCCGGACGAGCACGTGCCGGATGGGGTAATCCAGCATGGCGTCGTAGGCCGGAAGGATCGCGCCGCCCGGGTACCCGAACACCGTGTTCACACCCTGATGGACGAGGCACTCCCAGATGATCTGTGCGCCGGTACGTGGCATAGGCATGTCTGACAGTGTGCGCCGCGGCAGGATATCAGTCAAATTGATAGTCCTTCGCACAACATAACGAATTGTGATGATGGCCTATCCGCGCCCGCTTGGGCGGCCGCCCGATGGCGTTGGCGGCCAGGCAGCAGACCCGTCCGGGGCCTCCCCCGTCGGCGTCGCCGCCGTCCCCTGCCGTTGCCGGTCGGGCCCGGCTCCGTACCGCACGGCATCCGGCGGCACTACGTCGGGCGGCACTGCTGCTGGCACTGCGTGGGCTGGTACTGTGCGGGCAGACTCTGCGTGGGCAGACTCTGCGGCGGCCGTCCCGTCCCCCGCGTGTGCCCGGTGGCTGCCGTCGCAGAACGGCGGGGTGCCGGTCCGGCCGCAGCGGCAGAGCGCGATGGGGAGTCGGCTCGGCTCCAGCTCGACGCCGTTCCCGTCGAGGACACGGGCCGGGCCCTCGACAACAT
>JABFRY010000029.1 GCA_013140955.1 Acidobacteriota bacterium | reverse complement strand
CACCGGCACCGTGGGCGGCGTGCCGCGCGCCGCCCAGTCGAAGTCCCCCAGGCGCCAGACTGCCGCGCCCGGCACGTCGGCGGCGGCGAGCGCCGTGACGTCGTCGCCCACCAGGACCACGCGGGGGCTCACGAGCCGGGCCACCTTCGCCACGAACTCCGCCGGGGATCGGTAGTCGATGGGGACCACGACGACGCCGATGAGGAGGCAGCCCCAGTAGCACGCGATCCACTCGGGCCGGTTCTCGCCCCAGAAGACGACCTTGTCCTCCCGCTGGAGGCCCGCGGCGGCGAGCCTGGCCGCGAAGGCGCGGGCCGCCTGCCCGACCTCGGTGTAGGAGTGATGGCGACGGCGGTAGCCGTCGTCGTGGACCAGGAATTCGCCGTCGAGCCGTGAGAGATCGTCGAAGAAGTCGAGGAGCGTGTCGCGGGGCACCATGCGCATTATGCGCGGAAAGCGGAATGGCGAGGCCAGCGCCGCGCCACGCTGCTAGAATACGGGCTCCTCACATGCGTATCTTCCTCACGGGGGCGACAGGCTACGTCGGAGCGCCTGTCATGCACGCCTTCCTCCGCGGCGGCCACGAAGTGGTCGCCCTCGTCCGCAGCGCCGACAAGGCCGACCGGATTGCACGCCACGGCGTCCAGCCCATCGTCGGGGAACTGGCGCGCCCGGATCTCTTCAAGGACGCGGCTGCCGGCTGCGACTGCCTGGTGCACACGGCGTTCGAGTCGTCGCGTCAGGGCGCGGAGGTCGATCTCCAGGCGGTCCACACCTTCCTCGAGATCGGGGCACGGCGGGCGTCGCTGGCCCCGACGAGCTTCATCTACACGTCCGGCGTCTGGGTGCTCGGGGACACGCCGGCGCCCGCCGATGAAGGCGCCCGGCTGTCGCCCACGCCGCTCGTGGCCTGGCGGCCGGCTGTCGAGTCACGCGTGGTGGCCGGGCTCGGGGCGCTGCGGACCGTGGTGGTGCGGCCGGGCATCGTGTACGGCAGCGCACGGGGCATCGTGGGCGACCTGCTGCGCGACGCCGGCAACGGCCTGGTGCGCGTGGTCGGCAGCGGCCAGAACCATTGGCCCTGCGTGTACGAGCGCGATCTGGCCGATCTCTACGTCCGTCTGGCCGTCCATGCCGACGCCGCCGGCATCTTCCACGCCACCGACGAGGCCGACGAGCGCGTGGACGACATCGTCGAGGCGCTGGCGCGCCACATGAAATCGCAGCCCGACGTGCGGCACATGCCCATCGAGGAGGCGCGCGCCAAGATGGGGCCGTATGCCGATGCGCTGGCCCTCGACCAGCGCGTGCGGAGTCCCCGTGCCCGGGCCCTGGGCTGGGCACCCACGCTCAGCTCCATTTCCCGCAACGTGCCGCGGCTGCTCGAAGAGTTCCGGTCGGGCCGCGAGGCCGCCTGACCGGCCGCGCCTGAGGCCTCCGATGCCGGTGCCCGGCCCAGCGCGCCGGGGATCGATGGAACCCCTGGTCCCCTCTTCTCGTCGGACGTGCGGGAGCTGACGATGTACACGACTCTGCGTTCGCTGCGGTTCCTGGTGGTGGGGCCGCTCATCGTGCTGATGCTGTTCGTCATCAACCTCATGACCTCGCCGGGCCAGTGGTGGGTCCAGTGGGCGGCCCTGGGCATCGGCATCGCCTGGGTCGTGAGCCTCCTGCGGGTCCTGCGGGCGCTCGTGGTCGTGGGTGGCCTGGCGGGCCTCGCCGCGCTCATGCACCGTCGCCGGTAGCGTCGCCGGGGGACTCCAGGAACGCCCGCGCGGCCGCGACGGCGGCCTCGACGCTGGTCACCGCACCGTCGAGCTGCTGCTCGTACACGGCGGCGAGGACGCGGCCCACCGCCGGCCCGGGCGGCACGCCCAGGGCCACGACATGTCGTCCGAGCAGGAGCGGTGGTGGCGCCGCATGCTCCACGCCGAGCGCGCGCGCCCGCTCCAGGAACCAGTCCATGGCCGAGCAGTCGAAGGTGCCGGTGCGGCCCTCGCAGTCGGCCCGGGCCACCAGCGCGAGCAACTCCATGTCGACCTTGCGCGCCAGACGCCGGAAGGCGCCGTCGCCCACGCTTCCGGCTTTGTGGAACATGCCGGGCTTGAGGTGCTGCGCCACCAGCCCCACCACCTGACCGCGCAGGTCGTAGCCCTCGACCGTGTGCACGTTGAGCCGGTCGAGCAGCGCGTGGGTGGGCGCCACGCCGGCCTCCTCGTGGTTGAGTGACCGGATCCGGCCATCGATCACCGCGGTGGTGGCGGGCTTGCCCAGGTCGTGGCACAGGGCGCCCAGCAGCACGGCGAGCCGGCGCGGACGTGACAGCGACCCCACCAGCGCGCGCGCCCGATCGATGACCAGCAGGGTGTGGACCCAGACGTCGCCCTCGGGATGCCATTCGGGCTCCTGCTCGCAGCCCACGAGCGGCCGCAGCTCGGGCAGGAGCTGGTCCACGACGCCCAGTTCCAGCGCCAGCGCGAAGCCAATCGAGGGGCGCGTCGCGCCCAGCAGCTTCTCGAGCTCGCCCCACACGCGCTCGGCCGGGAGGTCGTCGAGCGGCAGCCTCCGGCACAGGGCGGCCGTGGCGGGCTCCAGCGTGAAGCCGAAGCGGGCCGCGAACTGCACGGCGCGGAGCACGCGCAGGCTGTCATCGGCGAAGGTCCGGGGATCCACGGCCCGCAGGCGCCCGGCGTCCAGGTCGGCCCGTCCGTCGAAGGGGTCGAGCACCTCGCCCGTGAGCGGATCCCACGACACCGCGTTGACCGTGAAGTCGCGTCGCCGGGCGGCTTCCGCGATCGTCATGGACGGGTCACCCTCGACCGCGAAACCCCGGTGGCCGCGCCCCTGCTTCGACTCCCGCCGTGGCAGGGCGACGTCGAGCTCCACCCGATCGGCGCCGGACGCCGACACCACCTTGTAGACCGGAAAGCTCTGCCCGACGGCCAGCACATGACCCACCGGCTCCAGCAGCGCCGCCAGCGCCTCGCGCGGGATGCCGAACACCTCGATGTCGATGTCCTTGGAGGGCTGGCGCCGCAGCCAGTCGCGCGTCCAGCCGCCCACGATGAGCGCCCGACCGCCGGCCTGGTGCACGCGCGTGGCGACGGCACGCGCCAGGTGCAGGGCAGGCGAGTCGGGGCCGGCGGGGACCGCGCGGGTGTCCATCCGTCGATTATGTGCTCGCGGTCAGCGGTCCGCCGGCTGGCCGTGGGCAGGGCCGCTGTCGTTCAGGAGGCTCCTGACCACGAAGGCGAGATTGGCCGGCCGTTCGCCCAGCCGGCGCATGAAATAGGGATACCACTGGGTGCCAAACGGCACGTAGACGCGCACGCGATACCCGCGGGCCGTGAGCGAGGCCTGCAGATCGCGGCGGATGCCGTAGAGCATCTCGAACTCGAAGCGGTCCGGTGGGATGCCGCGCTCGCGAGCCCGCGCGCAGGCACGTTCGATGAGCACCTCGTCGTGGGTGGCGATGGCGGGCCGCGTGCCCCCGTCGAGCAGGAGATCCATGAGGCGTTCGTAGGAGGCGTCCACGTCGGCCTTGCGTTCGAACGCCAGCTCGGCCGGCTCCATGTAGGCGCCCTTCACCAGGCGGACCTGGACGCCGAGCGCGTTCATGCGCCGGACATCGGCCTCCGTGCGCCGCAGGTATGCCTGGAGGGCGAGGCCGATCGCGCGGTACCCGGAGGCCCAGAGGCGCTCGAAGACGTCGATCGTGGCCTCGGTGAACGCCGAGCTCTCCATGTCCACCCGCACGAAGAAGCCGTGCGGCGCGGCGGCATCGAGAATCACGCGCAGGTTCGCTTCGCAGGCGTCCCGGTCGAGCTCCAGGCCCAGCTGGGTCAGCTTCAGCGAGAGGTTGCGCTCGATGCCCGCCTCGACGATCACGGCGATCAGCCGGACGTACTGGTCGGCCGCCGCCCGCGCAGCGTCGATCGTGTCGACGCTCTCGCCCAGGTAGTCGAGCGTCAGGTGCAGGCCACGGCGTTCGAGGGCCCGTACCGCCTCGATGGTCTCCTCGATGGTCTCGCCGGCGACGAAGCGCCTGGCGAATCCGCCGCCGGAGGCCATGCCGTAGCGGGAGGTGAGGCGCTTGAGCGTGGCGCTGCGCGAAAGGGCGTGGAACAGCGCCCTCGCCCACAGCAGGTACATCAGTGCGTGCGCCGCGAGGGCGACGACAGCGCGTGGTCCAGCGTCCGCGCGTAATAGCGGAGCACGTTGCGATCCCGCACGCGGACGCGCCCGCCCTCGACCACCAGGATGCCGCGGTCCTCGAGCGGCTCGACGGCACTGTCGACCGCCTCTTCGCCGGACTGCACTCCGAGGTTGGCCCCGGTGGCGCGCAGCGTCTCGATGAGGGCGTCGCAGGCGGCCACCAGATCGGCGCGCGTGATCGACGGCCGCATGGCGGTGGCGACCACGGCGGTCGGCAGCACCTTGTAGACGCGGCCCAGCGCCGCCATCACCGTGTGGCACATGTCGAGCACCGCCCGCCGCGAGTGCGGGTCGACGCCCTCGACGTCGATGGGCGTGCCGAAGGTGACGAACGCCCGCGACCGGTACCCGACGGCGTAGCGCACCATCTCGGCCAGCTCACGGCTGAAGGGCCGCTGGCTGCGCTTGATCCGCTGACGCGCGAGCACGTGGTCCTCGAGCACGAGGTCGTAGGCCACGGCCGTCGGCACGACCGTCATGGGACTCTGCTGCGCGAGCAGCGCCGCGTGCATCAGGCCCGTCTTGGGGCTCTTCAGCTCGCCGCTGTAGCTGCGTCCGCCTTCCGGGTAGAAGAAGAAGTCGTGCTTGCGCAGCAGCTCGCCGACGTAGGCCTTCAGCGTGATCAGGTAGGCGGGGTCGCGGGTGTTGCGGCGAATCGGCACCGCGCCCGTCACGTGCCGGTGCAGGAGGCCGAGGGGGCCCCCGAAGAGGTTGATGCCCGCCGCGATGATCGGCGGCCGGATCCCGGCGTCGTCCAGGACCAGCGGCTCGACCAGGTAGTCGGTGTGGCTCTTGTGGTTGGAGGCGTACACGACGCGTCCGCGGGCGGCGGCCGCACGGACGCCCTCCACGTTCTCGCCGATGCGCTCGATCTTCCGGAGGATGGGGTAGAGGGGGTGCTTGAGCGCCCGGTAGATCGAGTAGCGCTGCGTCGTGCGCAGCTCCTCGATGTAGCCCTCGATGCGCTCGCGGACCGCGCGTTCGTTGTCGCCGTGCGTGTCCCGGATGTAGCGGGCCACCTCCTCCCGCGACAATACGGCCTGGGTCAGCTCGTCGAGCATCGGACCTCCGACTATACCACCGGCATCTGGCGCCGAGTGCCGGGACTCAGGCGTCCAGCCGGCGCACGATGGCGTCGGTGTACTCGATGGTGCTCGCGGTGCCGCCCAGGTCGCGGGTGCGCACGGTGCCGTCCGACAGGACGGCGTGCACCGCGCGCATGATGCGGTCCGCGATGTCGTGTTCGCCCAGGTGGCGCAGCATGAGGATGGCCGACAGCAGGAGGGCGGTGGGGTTGGCGAGTCCCTTGCCCGCGATGTCGGGCGCGCTGCCGTGCACGGCCTCGAACACCGCGGCGGACACCCCGATGTTGGCGGCCGGCACGATGCCGAGGCCGCCGACCAGGCCGGCGCACAGGTCGCTCACGATGTCCCCGTACAGGTTGGGCATCAGCAGGACGTCGAACTGGGTGGGGTGCATCACCAGGTGCATGCACGCGGCATCCACGATCCGGTCGTCGCACACGATGTCGGGGTACGACTCGGCGACCTTCCGCACGCTCGAGAGGAAGAGCCCGTCGCCCAGCTTCATGATGTTGGCCTTGTGCACGGCCGTCACCCGCTTGCGTCCGTTGCGCCGGGCATAGTCGAAGGCGAACCGCGCCACCCGCGTGGACGCGACCTCCGTGATGATCTTGAGACTCTCCACGACGCCCGGCACGACCTCGTGCTCGAGGCCCGAGTACAGGTCTTCGGTGTTCTCGCGCACGATGACGAGGTCGATCCCCTCGTACCGGGAGGGCACCGAGGGAATGCTCCACACGGGCCTGAGGTTCGCAAACAGATTCAGCGCCTTGCGCAGCCCGACGTTCACGCTGGTGAACCCGCCGCCGACAGGCGTCGTGATGGGACCCTTGAGGGCGACGGTGTTGCGCGTGATCGAGTCCAGCAGTTCCTGCGGCAGGGTCTTGCCGTGCTGCTCGAGCGCGAGGACCCCGGCCAGGTGCGAGTCCCACTCGGCCTTCAGGCCGGCGCTCTCGAGGATGTGGACGACGGCGCTGGTGACCTCGGGGCCGATGCCGTCGCCGGGAATGAGGGTGATGCGGTGTGTCACGGGTGCTCCGGAGAGGGAAGGGCCGGGGCCGCGGCTACTCGCGCGTTTCCCACGCGAGCAGCACGAGGGCTGCTGCCATGTTGACCATCATCAGGCGCTCGGACAGCTCGTGGAGCCGATCGAAGGCCTGGCGGCGGGCGTCGTCGGCCGGCAGCCGGGAGGGCAGGGTGCCGGCCTCGCGCTGGACCTGTTCGATATCGGAGAGCACCACGAATCCCGAGTACGCCGACACAGCCAGCATCCCCACGATGAGGCCCACGCGCACGGCGAAGTGCCGCGGACGGGGTCCGAGAACGGCAATCGCGAGCAGGCTCGCCAGCAGCAGCGCCCCGGCTCCGTACGACAGGACGTGGAAGCGCGCGACCATGGCGCCGAACACCTCGCCCGCGAGGACCCGGCCCGACTCGGGGTCGGCGGCCTGCAGGACCTGGAACGTCGTGGGCGCCACCAGGGCGCCCAGCACGACCATCCCGCCCAGCCAGACCACGAGCGAGAGGACGTAGACGTACCGCAGCACGGGCATCCGGCCATTATATGTGCGCCGATGCAGGGCCCTGCGGCGCGGCCTGGACGGGCGACCGCACGGGGCCGAAACGGCACGGGCCGATCTGCTAGACTGTGCGGGCGCGTGGCCCGTTCGGGCGGGTCCTTCAGGCCCTGTGCCGGTCCGCTGACCGGCGCTCCACGGCAGGCAGACAATCCCCAGCTCAGATCGCACCCCGGAGGCTTCCTTGGCAGTGCAGACGTCCTCGCGCGTGCCGGCGTTGATGAACATCGCCACGCGTCTGCGGATCGAGTCGATTCGCGCCACGACGGAGGCAGGCAGTGGACATCCCACCACCTGCTGCTCCGCCGCCGATATCGTCGCGGCCCTCTTCTTCGCCGAGATGCGGTACGACCCGCGAGACCCGCAGCATCCGGACAACGACCGGTTCGTGCTCTCGAAGGGACACGCCGCTCCCCTGCTGTATGCCGCGTGGGCCGAGGCGGGCTTCGTCGCCCGTGAGGATCTGCTGTCGCTGCGGCGCCTCGATTCCGACCTCGAAGGGCATCCGACACCGCGTCTGCCCTTCGTGGACGTCGCCACCGGCTCGCTCGGGCAGGGGCTGCCCGTCGGTGTCGGCATCGCGTTCAACGCGCGACGCATTGCCTCGGCGCACCGCACCTACGTGCTGCTCGGTGACGGCGAGTCCGCGGAAGGCTCGGTCTGGGAGGCCGCGCAGGTGGCCGCGCACGACGGGCTCGACTCGTTGTGCGGAATCACCGACGTGAACGCGCTCGGGCAGAGCCGCGGCACACCCTGGATGCACGACCTCGACGGACTCGGCGCCCGCTGGCGGGCGTTCGGCTGGCACGTGATTGCCGTGGACGGCCACGACATGTCGGCCGTCGTCGCCGCCCTCGCGGAGGCGCGGGCCACCACCGGCCGGCCCACGATGATCCTGGCCCGGACGCTCAAGGGCAAGGGCGTCTCGTTCGCCGAGGGCAGGAACGGCTGGCACGGCAAGGCCTTCAAGAAGGGCGCCGAGATGGATC
>JABFRY010000300.1 GCA_013140955.1 Acidobacteriota bacterium | reverse complement strand
CGGCAGCCTGGCCGCCGTGATTCGAAAGGAGGGCGGCCATGCTGCCGGGCGAGCGTAACGTCGGCGGGCTCCCATGTTCGGCCGTGCTCGAATGTCTCAGCGAGTACGTGGACGGCGGGCTGCCCCCGCAGCTGCAGGAGCGGGTCGATGCGCACCTGGCGGCCTGCGACTGGTGCACGCGGTTTGGCGGCGAGTTCGTCCGCGTGATCGAACGCATGCGCGACGAGCTGGGGCGTCCTGAGCCCCTCGCCGTCGAGATGGCCGCGCGCCTGCGCACCCGGCTGGGCCTGGACGGCACCGGCTGATGCGGTCCTTCTGCGGCGTACACACCGCCGACTCCTGAACGTACACGGGCCGTCACAGTCGCCCCCTACGCTGTGGATGCATGCACGTGGGCATACCACGGCACGGCGACGGGAGGGCGCAGGCGTGACGCCGACGATCAGCGTCATCGTCTGCGCCCACAACGAAGCGCGCTACCTGCCAGCCTGCCTCCATTCGGTCCTCGCCCAGACCCGACGGCCGGACCAGCTGATCGTCGTCGACAACGCCAGCACCGACGGGACCGGAGCCCTCGCCGCCGCGATACCCGGCGTGACCGTCGTGCGCGAGCCTCGCAGGGGACTGGTCGTGGCCAGGCAGGCGGGCCTGAATGCCGCCAGCGGTGACGTCCTCGTCTATCTCGACGCCGACTGCCGGGCGCCGCTGCAGTGGCTCGAGCGCATCGAGGCCCGGATGCGCAGCCGTCCCGACGTCGTCGCCCTGTCGGGGCCGTACCGGTACTACGACTGGGACTGGTGGGGGCGTGCGCTCCTCGGCACGTACGACCTCACGCTCGCCCCCCTCACGCAGCTCGTCGTGAAGCACCTCCTGCGCGCGGGCACCATCTTCTACGGCGGCAACTTCGCCGTCAGGCGCCCCGTGCTCGAGCGCATCGGCGGCTTCGACACCTCGATCGAGTTCCACGGCGAGGACACGGACCTCGGCCGGCGTCTGTTCGCCGTGGGACCTGTGCTGCTGGTGGCCGAGTGCTGGCTCCACACCTCGGCACGACGGTACGTCGCCATGGGCAAGGGCGCCGTGTTCCGTCTCTACGCGCGCAACTTCTGGGCCGAGATCCTCTACCGGCGTCCCGCGGACACCTCCCATATCGACGTGAGGCTCTGATGCCAGGATTCGAACCGTTCCTGCTCTGCGACTTCCACGTGCACACGCGGTGGAGCGACGGGCAGCTCACCGTCCGCGAGGTGGTGGACCTCTACGGCCGGACCGGCCACTTCGACGTCATCGCCATCACCGATCACATCCTGATGAAGAAGGACCTGCTGGCCCGCGCCGGCAAGGTCCTGACGCTCGGGCAGCGGGCCTTCGGTGTCACCGAGGAGCGCTTTGCCGATTACCTCGCAGACGTGCGGCAGGAGGCCGAGCGCGCGATGCGCGAGTACGGGATGCTCGTCGTGCCAGGCGCCGAGGTCACGCAGAACCGGCTGCGCGGGGCGAAGAACTCCCACATCATCGCGCTCGACGTCCGCGAGTACATCAGCGCCGACCAGCGGGCCGATGAGATCCTGCGCGCCATCCGGGCGCAGGGCGCCCTGTCGATCGCCTGCCACCCGCACCATCGCACCACCCGGCGGATCGAGGTGAGCACCTGCTATCTCTGGGACAACCGCAGCGAGTTGTCGGACCTGGTGGACGTATGGGAGGCTGGCAACCGCGACGACCTGTTCTCGGTGACCAGCCTCAAGCACTATCCATACGTCGCCAACAGCGACTTCCACAAGCCCAAGCACCTCTACTCCTGGAAGACGCTCCTGCGGTGCGACCTGAACTGGCCCGCGGTGCGTCGTGCCCTCGTGGACAACGTGGACGTGGCGCTCATCCTCTACCGGCAGCCGCGCGAGCACGAGCAGCCCGCGACGGCATCCCGGCCCGCCCGCGCGCCATCGCTCGATGCCGCGCTGGGGGGACACGCCACGACCTGACCGCGGCAGCCGGCGTTGGACTGCGAGAATTCCCGCGGCCGGCAGGGGAACAATCGGCGTCCGTGGGCGTGATGTGCCCTCCTGCTGCGGCGTACCCCGGCCAGTGCCCCTGGAGCGGTGGCCCCTGACTTGCTTCTTGGACTGTGCCCGAATCGGTCGGGCGGAACCTTCCAGAGAGGAAAGGACAGACGACGATGCGCATATCGATGCTCGCGTGGGGACTCGCCCTTGCCGTATCCACGCTCGCCTGCACGGCACCGCCGGCCCCCGTGGAGCCCGAGCCGGCAGCCGGGCCGGCAGCCGCGGCCCCGACGTACTCACCGGTGCTGTCGCTCAACGAGGTGATGGTCTACATCATCAACCACTACAGCCACTTCCTGTGGGACGTGGACGAGATGGGCGCGCCGCCCAGCGACGCGCAGTGGGATGAGATCGAGCACGCCGCCTACCTGCTGGCCGCCGGCGGCCATCTCACGATGATGGGAGGCACCGGCGAGCGCGACATGCAGTGGTTGAACGAGACCAACTGGCAGAAGTATTCGCAGGACATGGCCAATGCCGGCCTGGCTGGCGTGCGGGCCGCGCAGTCGAAGAACACGGCGGCCGTGGCACGCGCCGGCAATCTGCTGGTGCTGAGCTGTATCGAATGCCACCGCGAGTACAAGCTGGAAGTGCCCGACATCTGGGCCGAAGAGTACGAACAGAGCAGCGGCAACTGAGCCTGGCTCACCACCCACCCCCGGGGCCCCGCTCTCCTGACATGTCATGGGGCGCCCGGGACGTCAGCCGGCCATCCCTGGCCGGCTGACGCTTCTGCTTGCGCCGCCGGCGCGAGGGGAGCGAGCATGGACTGCGGCCGCCGCCGGGTGGCGGTCGTCAAAAGACGCCATGCGCCACTTCGCCATGCGCCACGTCACCATCCGCCTCGTCGCGGCCGTGCTCCTTCTCGGCCTCACCGCCACGGGGTGGGCGCAGGAGCCGCCGCTTCCGGAGCTCGACGAGCTTCTCGCCCGGGTGCGCGCCCGGCTCGAGGACGACGACGCGCGCCAGGCGGGCTGGGCGTACGTCGAGACCCGTCGGGAGATGAAGCTCGACGGGTCGGGTCGTGTCACCGACGAGAGCGTCAAGGTGTTCGAGAGCTACCCCGGTCTGCCGGGGCAGGGACGGTGGAACCGCCTGATCGAGGAGGACGGCGTGCCGTTGTCCGCCGAGGCCCTGGCCGAACAGGACGAGCAGCGTCGGCGAGACGCTGAACGATATCTCGAGCGCAACGCTCGTCAGTCCGAGGCCGACCGCGCCCGCCGGGCCCGCGACCGCGAGCGGCGCAGCCAGCGGCAGGCCGACCGTATCGATGACGTCTTCACCGTGTTCGACGGTCGGATCGAGGGACGGGCGCTCCTGAACGGACACCGGACGATCGTGCTGTCGCTCACGCCAGACCCCGACGCGAAGACCAAGTCGGACGTGGGCAAGTGGATGCGCCATTTCGCGGTTCGCGTCTGGGTCAGCGAAGCGGAGCACGAGCTGGTCCGCGTCGAGGCCGAGGCCCTGCGCGATGTGACGATTGGCGCCGGGCTGCTGGCACGTGTGCACAAGGGCGCGACGGCGCTGTTCGAGCGCACGAAGGTCGGTGGGGAGCGGTGGCTCCCGGTCCGTTCGGAGTACACGGTCAGCGGCCGCGTCCTGCTGCTCAAGCGCCTCCGTCAGCGTGGGGTGTCGGAGTATTCCGGCTACCGCAGGTTCACGGTGGACACGACCACCGTGCTCGAGCCGCCTGCCTCACTCGACGACTGAGCGCCTCGGCGCAGCGTGAGGCGAGTTCCGCCCGGCTCGAGGCGAGTTCCGCTCAGCGCGAGGCGAGGAACTCCACCTCGGGGTTCTTCTCCGCCGTGTAGCGCAGCTCCCACGCGCTCTGGAACACCAGCACCTGCCGTCCGAGATGGTCGGTGGCCTGCACCACTCCTGACAGCGGCAGGGCCAGCGGTCCTTCCACGTCCTGCCCATTTCGCACAGGCCATCGTGCGGCCGTGTGCGCCATCCGGTCCACCGAGCACTCGATGCCGTACTCTGCGCGCAGGCGGGCTTCGATGACGTCGAACTGCAGGGCGCCGATCACCCCGAGGATGGGATTGCGGATGCCGGACACGGGGTAGAACACCTGCATCAGCCCCTCTTCGGCGAGCTGCTCCACCGCCTCGTCGAACCGCTTGTGGCGCACGTCGCCAGGCCGAAGCGTCGCGAACTGTTCGGACGGGAACTGCGGGATTGCGGGAAACTGCACCGGCCGCCCCTGGAACAGCGTGTCGCCGATCGCCATGCGACCCGGGTTGACGATGCCCACCACGTCTCCCGGGAATGCCTCGGGGACCGTTTCCCGGTCCCGCCCGAAGAAGCGGTACACGCGCGTCAGCCGGATGGTGGTATCCAGCCGGGCGTGCTGCACGGGCATGTCCTTGGTGAGCTTGCCGGAACAGATGCGCAGGAAGGCCACCCGGTCCCGGTGCCGGGGATTCATGTTCGCCTGGATCTTGAACACGAACCCCGTGAAGCCGGGGTCGGTGGGCGCCACCAGTTCGCCGTCGGCCGTCTCGCGGGGGCCCGGCGGGGGCGCCAGGCCCAGCAGCGCGTGCAGGAAGGCTTCGATGCCGAAGTCGTTGAGCGCGCTGCCGAAGAAGACCGGGGTCTGGCGGGCGGCCCGGTAGGCCGCTTCGTCGAAGCGCGTGCCCGCGCCCGAGATCATCGCCACGGCTTCGATGAGGGCGCGCTGCCGGTCCGCACCGACCAGGGCGGTCACCGCCTCGTCGTCGGGGGCCGCGACCATGAGCGGCTCCATGCGCCGGCCGCCCTGCTGGCGCTCGAAGAGCAGGACCGTGTGCGCGTCGAGGTCGTACACGCCGCGGAAGCCCGGCCCATCGCCAAGCGGCCAGTTCATGGGCGCGGCCGCGATGCCCAGCACGCGCTCGATCTGGTCGAGCAGCTCGAAGGGATCGAGCGCCGGCTGGTCCAGCTTGTTGATGAAGGTGAGCACCGGGATCCCCCGTGCGCGGCACACCTCGAAGAGCTTCATCGTCTGCGGTTCGACGCCCTTGGCCGCATCGAGCACCATCACCACGCTGTCCACGGCGAGCAGCGTCCGATACGTGTCTTCGCTGAAGTCCTGGTGGCCCGGCGTGTCGAGCAGCGTCACGTGGTGGCCCTGGAGCTCGAACTCCACGGCGGCCGCGCTGATCGAGATGCCGCGCTGCTGCTCCATCTCCATCCAGTCGGACACCGCGTGTCGCTGGGTCCGCCTCCCGCGGACCGCGCCGGCCAGCTCGATGGCGCCGGCATAGAGGAGCAGCTTCTCGGTGAGGGTGGTCTTGCCGGCATCGGGGTGGGAGATGATGGCGAACGTACGCCGGCGCGCCACCTCGCGCGCGAGCGCGTCACCACCCACGGCCTGGCTGTCTGTCGGAGCGGGCATCCCGCTATTGTTCCTCACCCGGCACCCGGAACGTCACTGTGACCTCCACCAGCGGCCGCCCCGGCCCCTGCGCGGGCTCCAGCCACCGGGAGAGCTGCCGATTACCGCTCCGTTCGCGGCAGGCCGGGCGTGCCCTGCGTGCCCCGGGGACGTCCATGCCCATGCCCGCTGCCCACAGGTGCCGTAGATGACATCGATTGCCGCCGATCTCCCCACTCTCGACAGCCTGGCCGAACAGCTCTTCGGGCCGGTCCCCGCGACCCCGCCCGTGATGGCGACGCCCGACCTGATCCTGCACATGCTGGCCGTCGGGCAGGGCATCAGCGACCTGATCTTCTCACCGGGTCAGCCGCCCCAGGTGGAGAAGCACGGGCACCTGACGGGGGTGGAGGCGCCGGGCCTGGCCACGCTCGGCACCGCCGACACGGCGCGCGTGGCGCGGGACCTGCTGGCGGGCAACGAACAGGCGCTCCGGACGCTCAGCGAGCAGGGGGCCTGCGACCTGTCCTACTCCCTGCCGCAGCACCGGTTCCGCGTGAACGTCTTTCGCCAGCGCGGCACCTACGCCGTCGTGATGCGGGTCATCGCCTGGCGCATCCCGACCCTGTCCGAGCTCAAGCTGCCGTCTGCGCTGGGCGAGATCGCCCGCTTCAAGACCGGAATCGTCCTGGTCACCGGGCCCACCGGCTCGGGCAAGTCGTCCACACTGGCCGCGCTCATCGACCTGATCAACGAGACGCGCGCAGAGCACATCATCACCATCGAGGACCCGATCGAGTTCCTGCACGCGCACAAGAAGGCGACCGTGCACCAGCGCGAACTCCACAGCGACACCCCCACCTTCGCGCTGGCGCTGCGGGCCGCGCTGCGTCAGGCGCCCAAGGTGATCCTGGTCGGCGAGATGCGCGACCGCGAGACGATCGAGATCGCGCTGACCGCCGCCGAGACCGGGCACCTGGTGTTCTCGACCCTGCACACGATCGACGCGTCGAAGACCGTCGAACGCATCGTCGGCTCGTTCGAGGCGGGCGACCAGGGCACGGTGCGCTCCCGTCTGGCAGCGTCCTTCCGCTGCTTCATCTCGCAGCGTCTCGTGCCCGCGCGGGACGGGAACCGGTTGGCCGTGCTCGAGATCCTCAAGTCCACCATCCGCACCCGCGAGTACCTGGAACAGGGCGAAGGGGAGGGCAAGACGCTGCTCGATGCGATGCGCGACGGGGAGCTCGACGGGATGCAGTACTTCGACGGGGAACTCGAGAAGCTCGTCCGCTCCGGCATCATCACCATGGAGACGGCACTGCTCAACGCCACCAACGCCGGCAACCTCAAGGTGCTGCTCGCCGACGTCGCTGCCGAAGAGAGCGAGATCGTTCAGTTCGGCTGAGACGCGTCAGCCCAGGTTGCGGATGATGCGGAGCAGCACCAGCAGGACCATTGGCGAGAAGTCGAGGCCTCCGGCCGCCGGGAGCACGCGGCGGATTGGGGCGAGCGCCGGCTCCGTCAGGCTGTGCACCAGCGCCACGAGCGGATTGCGCGGGTCCACGCCCACCCACGACACCACCACCGCGGCGAGCACCACGAGGGAATAGAGATCGATCAGCGAGACCAGCAGGGGCATGGGGCTACTGCGGAAAGCGCCCTGCCGCGACCAGCAGTTCCAGCCGGGCCCGGCGGGCCGCATCCTCGGCGATGGCGGCCGCCGTTTCCGCGTCCAGTGCCTCGCGCTGCGCATCCACGACCTCGATGTTGGTGGTGGCGCCCTCGCGGAACGCGATGTCGGTGATGCGCAGCACCTCCTCCGCCTGCTGCACCGTGCTGCGTGCGTGCTCGAGCGCCCGTGCCGTGTAGCGGATGGCGTCCCTGGCAGTGCGCACCTCGGACGTCGCCTGCCGCGTGGCCTCCTCCTGCTGGAACACGATGGCGTCGAGCAGGGCCTGGCGTTCCCGCGCACGGCCGCGCCGCTCTCCCGCCTCGAACAGGGGCACCGAGAACAGCACGGACGCCCGCCACGACCGCGCCTGCGCGAAGAGGCCCGCCGGCGCCAGCACCTGCGGCGTGAAGAGCGCCGTGACCGAGGGCAGGTACTCCTTCCACGAGTCGCTCAGCACCCGGGTGGCGGCCGCCCGCCGGGCCGTCAGGAGCCGCAGGTCGGTGCGGTCCGTGATGCTGTCCTCCGAGATGTCCGGGGGGATGGCCAGCGCGGGTTCGTTCTGGGCATCGACCGGCGCGTCCGCCGCCACGAGCACCCCGAGCGCCTCCTGGGCCCGCCGCAGGGCGAGCGCGGTCTCCTCGACCTGGGCGTCCGCCCGGGACACCTCCTGCTGGGCCCGCACCATGTTGAGCCGGCTGCCGATGCCGCCCTCGAACTGGCGCTCGGCGAACTCGGCATGCGCCCGCGCCGTGTCACGGGCGCGGACGATCGACGCGAGCACGCGCCGCTGCGTGAGCACCGTCAGG
>JABFRY010000310.1 GCA_013140955.1 Acidobacteriota bacterium | reverse complement strand
GGCATGCGGCGCCTCACCCCGGGCGCCGGGTTCGCGGTCGAGGAGCGCGAGAACCGGATGACCATCAATGGGGCACTTCCCGGGCAGCCGGTGGCACTCGTCATCGAAGTGCCGACGAGGACGAACCTCGAAGTCTCGACGATGGGCGGCGACGTGACGGTGGAGGCCGTCACCGGTGAACTGGAACTGAACAGCCTCAACGGGCGGGTGACGCTGTCCGGGGTCGGCGGCTCCGTCGTCGCGCACTCCCTCAACGGCGGTGTGCAGGCCACCCTCACCAGCGTCACCGCGGGTCAGCCCATGGCGTTCACGTCGCTGAACGGGAACGTGGACGTGACGCTCCCGGCGGCGGTACGTGCCAATCTCGAGCTCAGGAGCGACCACGGCGACGTCTTCACCGACTTCGACGTCCAGATGACGGAGGCGCCGCCGGCCGCGGACCGCGCCCGTTGGGACCCTCGCCGGTTCCGCGTCGAGATCAACCGGGTGCAGTACGGCACCGTGAATGGCGGGGGGGCGGAGTTCGAACTGCGCACCTTCAACGGCGACGTCTTCCTGCGCAAAGGACCCTGACGCGATTCCCGGTTCGGTGTAGCCCTCTGGCCCGGCCCGACGTGCGCACGACGTGACAGCGGTAGTGTGGAAAAGCGGTGCGCAAGGGGAACGACCGAATCCCCTGGAGCACCGCTCGTCCAGCAGCGCGGTTCCCACGTCGTCGCGCCGGAGGCTGGGCAGAAGGCCGAGTGCCAGAGGGGTGCGCCGAACCGCGAACGCCGCTAGCTAACGTTAGCGCGGCCGATCGCCAAGTTCTACCAGCGGCTCGCCTCGGTCCAGCATCAGCACTACGGTCGGCCAAGCGGTTCCAAGAACCTCTCGCAGGTGGGCATTCGAGGTGTTCCCGCAGGTGATGAGCACGATCTGCGGTGGGGCGCCGAACTGATTCACGAGCGCCGCGAAATCCGCATCCTTGGTCATGACCAGTGCGCCGGCAGCGCGCGCGGCGTGAAAGATCTCCAGGTCGGCGGCTCGTTGTAGGGACAAGGCGCGGACGCTCATGCACTCGACACCCAAGGTCGCGCGCACCCACGACGTGAGCGCCGGCGGCAGCTGGTTGTCGAGCCAGATCGTCACGTCACGCCGCGACGATCGGATGCGCCAGGCGACGGCTCGCGAACCGAAGGCAGGCCGACACGTCCTCGAGCTGAAGATCTGGCAGTTCTTCGATGACCGCCTCAGGCGTCAGGCCCGACGCCAGCAGGTCGAGGACGTCGGTGACTCGGATGCGGAGGCCGCGTACACAGGGACGCCCGCCGCACTGGGCGGGATCAGCGGTGATGCGATCGGCGAGCGTAGTCATGGTAGCGCTCCAGATTACCATTGGCGGCGGCGGGGCGCCCATCACCGCGGAGCCGAGCGACGGCGGTGATAGAGCCTCAGGCCCGCGAGGGCAAGTCCGTCAGCACGGCCGCTCCAGGTCCCGGGACGGCGAGGCTGTTGTGATGTGCAGCACCGCGACCCGGACGAACCGCTTGACCCCCTCCGCCTGCCCCGGTAGACTCCGCCCGCATACTGCACATTTGTCGGTCCCAGGCACTCGTCCATCTGACACTCCGGCGGTGACCATGACACGCATCCGGCTACTGCTCGTCTTCTTTACGGCACTCGCGTCCGGGCTCTTCTCCCTGCAACCGCTCGGCGCCCAGCAGCCGGGGCCTCAGCGGGACGTCGCGGACCTGCTGATCCAGTCCAGGAGCATGGAGACGCCGCGGGCCGCCAACCGCACCATTCCCCTGCCAGCGGGCAATCCGCTGGAACTCTTCCCGATAGAGGGCAACGTCTACGCCCTGGTCGGCGGGCCGGTCAACGTGACCCTGCAGGTCGGCTCCGAGGGTGTCCTGCTCGTGGACGCCGGACCGCCCGAGATGGCCGAGCACGTCCTGCAGGCGGTGCGGCTGCTGACGCGCATGCCGATCAGCTACATCGTGAACACGACCGCCGATCCCCTGCACTACCGCGGCAACGCGGCGCTCGGGAACGAGGGCCAGAACCCCACGGTCAACCAGCAGGGCCTCGCCGGTCCCGGGTCGGCCGTGGCGGGCGGCGGCGGAGGCAACGGCCCCCAACGGCAGGCTGGCGCCATCGTGTTCTCGCACGAGAACCTGCTGAACCGGATGAGCGCGCCCACGGGCGAGACCCCAGGCGAGCCGTTCGAGCTGTGGCCCAGCAACACGTTCTTCACGCCCCGCAAGACGATGTGGTTCAACGACGAGCCGATCGAGATGCTCCACGTGCCGACCGCGCACACCGATGCCGACATGCTCGTCTTCTTCCGCCGCTCCGACGTGGTGGTGGCCGGCGACGTCATCGACACGTTCCGCTACCCGATGATCGACGCCGCCCGCGGCGGCAGCATCCAGGGCATCCTGGCGGGCATGAACCAGGTGGTCGATCTCACGGTGCCCCGTTTCAACCAGCAGGGCGGCACCCGCGTCATTCCCGGCCACGGCCGCATCCTCAACGAGGCCGACGTCGTGGAGTACCGCGACATGATCACCATCATCCACGACCGTGTGAAGCGTGGGGTGGACGCGAAGATGACGCTCGCGCAGATCAAGGCCCAGCAGCCGACGCTCGACTACGACGGGCTGTATTCCGTGCCCGAATGGACCGGTGAGATGTTCGTGGACGCAATCTACAAGGACCTGACGGCGGGAGCGGCACGATGAGGACACAGCAGAGACGTGGAGGCATCGTCTCCTTGGCGTTGACCGCCCTGATGGCGGCCGTCGTCGTGGCACCGGCATTCGCGCAGTCGGTGGACATTGCCGGCGAGTGGGGCCGCGACAACCAGGAGGATCAGGACCACCGGGGGCCTGGTGCCGAACTGGGCGACTACACCGGCATCCCCCTCAACGCCGCGGCCAGGCGCAAGGCCGAGACGTGGGACGCGTCCGTGCTGTCCCAGCCCGAGCAGCAGGCCAAGCCGCACCCGGCGCAGTACTCGATGCGCGGCCCCCAGCCCAACCTGCGGATCGACAAGGTGGTGCACCCGGTCACGGGCCAGCTCATCGCCTATACGCTCGAGGGGTTTTTCGGCCGGGCGGACCGCGTCATCTGGATGGACGGACGCCCGCACCCGTCCCGCTACGCCGAGCACACGTTTGCCGGCTTCTCGACGGGTGAGTGGGTGGACAACAAGCTGAAGGTGACCACGACGCACATGAAGACGGCGTTCGTGAACCGGAACGGGCCACCCACGAGCTACCGCGGCGTGATGGTGGAGTACTTCACGCGCCACGGCACGCTGCTGTCGCACATCTCGTTCGTGGACGACCCGGTCTATCTGGACGAGCCGATGGTCAGGACGAGCGAGTTCTCGCAGCGGCCGGGTCAGCACGTGGGCGCGGCGATTCCGTTCGAGACGGTGGACGAACTCGGCGACAAGGCCACCGGCTGGGTGCCCAGCTGGCCCATCGGGACGCGGCACGAGGAGTTCGCCAACCGGTTCGGGCTCCCGTTCGAGGTCACGCGCGGCGGTGCCGAGACGCTCTATCCCGAGTATCAGAAGACCATCGAGGCGCTGCGCCGACAGGCGCCCTCCGCGCGTCGCTGAACCCTCAGGCCGGGGCGCGTCGTCCGCGCCCTGGCCACCCACCCTCACGCGTCCCTTCCCTCTCGCTGCCGCGGGCCCTGTCAGCTGGCGCGCCGGAGGACCGCGGCCGGGCGCGACACCGATGCGCGAATCGCGCTAGTCGCCCGGCAGGCGTCCCGGCACGTAGGGCACCGACTGCACCTGCAGGGGCCGGTCGCGCGTTTCGACCACCAGCGGTCGATCCGCTTCGATCTTCAGCGGGAGTGCCGTTTCGATCGGCAGGGGGCGCGCGGCGACGACGCGCACGGTCGCACCGGCTGCCACCAGGGCCACGGGCAGTGCGCCCTCGGCGTCGGCTGGAAGGTCGATGCCCCGGATCACGACCGGGATGGGCGCGGTGGGCTGTTGCGGTGACGCCTGCGCGGTTGGCTGCTGCGCGGACACGGGCGGTGCCACGTCCCTGATGCCGAGCCACGCGAGTTCGAGAGCAATCACGGTGAGGACGATGCGCAAGTAGCGGTCAGTTGTCATGAGCGGTCCTCCACGGCACGTGCCGCATGCGCGGCAGGTGCCTGACGCCTGCCGGTCGGGGCAGACCTTTCCAGTGTGCGCCTCCTGCGCCTCGCCCGTACGTCCATCGGCACCCCGCTCGAGTCGGCCCGCTCACGGCGCTTCTGTCGGCTCTTGCCGCTCACGCTCCCGTCGACGGCGTGTCGCCCACCGGCTCAGCCGCCCCGGAGCCACCGCCGGTTGACACTCCGTCCATCGGGGGGTACGGTGTGCCCTTCGGAGCGAGCCCGGCCCCGCGTCGCCGACGCGACCAGCCACCGACACACAGGACAGTAAGGAGAGACACATGCGCTTCCTGCCCCGATTGCTCGGCGTCGTCGTCATCGCAGCGGCCGTCACCTGGTGGGCGCCCTGGACACCCGTGGTGGCCCAGTCGCCGGGCGGACCCTCCATGGCCTCGATTGGCCCCCTGACCTTCGGTCCCGACGGCACGCTGTTCGCCGCCGACAACCAGGCCGCAGCGGTCTTCGCCCTCGATCTCGGGGCGGCCGCGTCTGGCGCCGCCCAGGGCGCCAAGGGCACCGATGCGCTCGACCAGAAGCTTGCGGCGCTGCTCGGCACCGACGCCCGGTCCATCAGCATCACCGACCTGGCCGTGCATCCGCGCTCCAGGAACGCCTTCGTCTCCGTGATGCGGGGCCAGGGGGCGGGCGCGGCGCCTGCGCTCTTCCGCGTGGACGGCAACGGACAGATCGAGATGGTGCGCCTGGCCGGCCTCGCCTTCCAGAAGGTGGACCTGCCCAACCCGCCGGCCGCCAACCCGGGCGACCGCCGGAACCCGCGCGCCAGCGTCGTCACCGACATGGCCTTCGCCGACGGCCGCCTCTGGGTGGCGGGCCTTTCGAACGAGGAGTTCGCGTCGAAGCTCCGCGCCATCCCCTATCCGTTCGCGCGCGTGGACGAGGGCACCAGCGTGGAGATCTACCACGGCAACCATCGTCAGCTCGAGACGCGGTCGCCGGTGAACGCCTTCGTGCCCTTCACCATCAACAACCAGTCGCACCTGGTGGCGGGCTACACCTGCACGCCGCTCGTGAAGTTCCCCATCGCCAACCTCAAGCCGGGCGAGAAGGTGCGCGGCACGACCATCGCCGAGATGGGCGCGGGCAATCGCGTCCTCGACATGATCGTGTACACCAAGGGCGCCGACCAGTTCCTGCTGACCGCCAACAACAGCCGCGGCGTGATGAAGATCCCGACGAAGGACTTCGCCACGGCGGCAGCCATCACCACCCCGGTGGATACCGAGACCGGCGGCATCGCCTACCAGACGATTCAGAGCATGCAGGGCGTGGAGCAGCTCGACAAGCTGGACGATCGCAATGCCATCGTCGTGGCGCGCTCCGCCTCGGGCGCCATGGATCTGCAGGTCGTCCCGCTCCCGTAGTGCGCCAGGCACGATGACGACCTATTCTGCATCCCGGCAGCTGGACGCGCGTCCCGCGTCGGGCCTGCGATGAGCGGACGCCTGTCGCCGTTTCGGCGTCACTGCCAGATGACCGCACCGGGCGGCGGGTGCCGTGTCGGGCACTCGCCGTGTCGCCCGGCGTGTCGCGGCCAGGCGTCTTCTGCGCCGCGGGCGTCATGGCTGGCGGCGGTGGCCGCCTCGTGTCTGCTGGCTCTGTGCCTGCTGGCGTGCGGGGGCGCCGCCGTCCCGGATGCGCCCACCATCGCGCTCGGGGACGAGGCGGTCGAAGTGCACGGCCTCTCCGGCGATACCCTCGGGACGCTGGCGCGTGGCGCCTTCACCGACGACGAGTGGCGGCGTCTGCTGAAGGTGTCGGTGAGCGCGGAGGCGCCGCCGATGCTGGGACGCTACGCGGTCGAAGGTACCGTGGTGCGCTTCACGCCGGAGTTTCCCTTCGATGCGGGCCGCCAGTACGCGGTGGCCTTCGATCCGTCCGCGGTCCCTGGCGCACCGGGCGGCCTCGATCTCGTGACTGCCTCGGTGGGCCATCCCGCCGAGCACACCGAGCCCACCACGGTGGTGTCGCGCATCTATCCCACCGGGGATGAGATTCCGGAGAACGTGCTCCGGATGTACGTCGAGTTCTCGGGCCCCATGGGGCGCAAGAGCGGGGTGGAGTACATCCATCTCCTCGACGACACCGGGCGCGAGATTCCCGGTGCCGTCCTGCCGCTCGACTACCAGTTCTGGAGTCCCGATCACACCCGGTTCACGGTGTTCTTCGATCCGGGTCGCGTCAAGGACGGCATCCTGCCCAACCGCGAGATGGGGCGGGCGTTCACGCCCGGGCGGACGGTGACGCTCGTCATCGGCCGCGACTGGCTGGACGAGCACGGGCTGCCGCTGCGCGAGGAGTATCGCCGGACGTTCCGTACGGGCCCTGCCGACACCGACCCCGTGGATCCGCAGCGGTGGCAGATTGCCGCGCCTCCGCGGGCAGGCCGCGAACCGGTGCGGGTGACCTTCGGCGAACCGCTCGATCACGGCCTGCTGATGCGGTCCCTCGGGATCCGTCGCGACGGCGAGGTGGTGAACGGCGAGGCGGAGGTTGCGGAGGGCGAGACGGAGTGGCGCTTCACGCCGAGCGAGCCGTGGCAGCCTGGCACCTACCAGCTGCTCGCGCTCGACATCCTCGAGGATCTGGCGGGTAATCAGGTCGGGCGGGCGTTCGAGGTGGACACCTTCGACAGAGTGGACGACGACCCGAACCCGCAGACGATCATGCGGCCCTTCGAGGTCCGCTAACGCCGGTCAGTCGCCGCCGAGCAGCGCCACCAGAGCCCACGCGGTCGTGGAGATGCGCTGCGCGTAGCTCTCCTGTCCCGAGGGGCGCGTGGTCTCCGTCCAGCTCCCGTCTGCGTACTGGCTGCTCCTCAGATACGCCCGTCCCTGCGCGATCGCCGTGCGGAGTGCCTCCCTGTCGTAGACCGGACCGGCCAGCGCCGGCTGCGCGAGCAGCGGCTCGAGCGCGAGGACGGCCAGTGCCGTGTCGAAGGGCTCGGAAGGCGACGTCGTGTAGGGACCCCATCCGCCGTCGGGGGCCTGCCCCTGCCGGAGCACGGTGAGGCCGCGTGTCCGGGTGGCCGCCGCCGCCGCGTCGTTCGCGGTGCCGAGACCGAGCAGGACGGCCGACGCGTCGAGCACCGAGGCCGGCTCTGCGGCCCTGAACCATGCGTCGGCCCGCGCAAGGGCCTGCCTCGCATCCGGCGTCGGCACGGCCACGAGCAGTTGCTTGGCCATGGCGGTGGCCAGCGCCGGTCCGTAACCCGCAGGCGAGCCGATGGTCGCGCTCGTGTTGATGGGCCATGAGCCGTCCGCCTGCTGATCCGCGATGACGAGGGCGGCCGCGCGTTGGAGCGCGGGCAGTTGGTCGGGTTCGGCCTCGACGAGCACGCGCAGCGCGGAGGCGAACTGGATGCGCGCCAGCGGCAGATCCTTCACGCCGCCATCGTCCGCGTTGAGCACCCACTGCTCCGGCGTCCGCAGCCAGTCGATCGACCCGGCAAATCGTCCGGCCTCGACGAGGCCCAGCCGCGACGCTGCCAGCAGCGCGCGCGTGCCGTCGCCGTTGTTGTGGCAGGAGTAGCAGGGGTGCGCCTCGCGCCAGCGGGGGACCTCCACGGCGAGGTAGGCGACGGCGCGCGACTCGGCGGAGCCCGGCGACGACGCGGCTGCGTCGGCCTGCGCCCCGACCCGTGCGGGGGCTCCGCCCGAAGCGGCCTGCAGGAACGCGGTCCAGATCAGGAGGGCCGCGGCCAGGAGGATCAGCGCGCCCGCGCGGGGACGGGAGAACCTGCGCATGCGCGCATTATGTC
>JABFRY010000224.1 GCA_013140955.1 Acidobacteriota bacterium | reverse complement strand
TGCGCCCGCGCCCGCCGTAGCCGGTCATGAGACCCCGGCCACGGCCTCCGCGACGGCCGCGATCTGCGCCTCGGTCATCTCCGGGTAGATCGGCAGCGACAGCACCTCGCGCGCCGCGGCCTCCGCGTGCGGGAAGTCGCCCGTCCCGTAGCCGAGATCGGCGTGCGCCTGCTGCAAGTGCACGGGAATGGGGTAGTGGATGCCGGTCTGGATACCCTGCGCCGACAGGTGCGCCTGGAGCCGCTCGCGCTCGGGCGTCCGCACCGCGTAGACGTGGTAGACGTGCCGGCAGCCGTCGCGCGCCACCGGCGTGCGGACCGACGTCCCGGCCAGCAGGGCGTCGTAGCGCGCGGCCACGTGGCGACGCGCCTCCGTCCACTCCTCCAGGTAGCGCAGCTTCACGCCGAGGATGGCGCCCTGGATGCCGTCCATGCGGTAGTTGAACCCCTTCAGCCGGTGCTCGTACCGCTTCTCCTGGCCCCAGTCGCGCAGCGTCCGCGCCGTGACGGCCGCCGCGAGGTCGCCCGTCACGAGCGCGCCACCCTCGCCGTAGGCGCCGAGGTTCTTGCCCGGGTAGAAGCTGAAGCCCGCCAGGTCGCCGAGCGACCCGCAGCGGCGGCCGTTGTACTCGGCGCCGTGCGCCTGCGCGGCGTCCTCGATGACCACCAGCCCGTGCCGCCGGGCGATGGCGAGGATCGGTTCCATATCGGCGGGCTGGCCGTAGAGGTGCACGGGCATCAGGGCGCGCGTCTTCGGCGTGATGACCGCCTCGATCGCGCGAGGGTCCATCGTCAGGTAGACCGGATCGACGTCCACGAAGACGGGGCGGGCGCCGGTGTACCCGATGGCGGCCACGGTGGCCACGAACGTGAAGGGCACCGTGATGACCTCGTCGCCAGGGCCGATGCCGGCGGCGAGCAGCGCCAGGTGCAGCGCGCTCGTGCCGGAGTTGGCCGCCACGCACTCCGTGGCGCCGCAGAAGGTGGCGAACTCCTGTTCGAAAGCCGCCACCTCCGGCCCGAGGATGTACTGCGTGCTCTCGAGCACGCGGGTCACCGCGGCCTGGATCTCCGGCTGGATGGAGCGGTACTGCGCCTTCAGGTCGAGGTACGGAATCGTCACGCGGGTGTCTCTCTCGCGATGTCCACGAGGCGTCCCTGCGCGTCCATCGATGCGCTGGCGGCCTCGAGCAGGCGGACGACCCGAAGGCCGGCGTGCCCGTCGGTGAGCGGGGTGCGGCTGTTGGTGATGCAGTCCAGGAAGTGTGCGACCTCGGTGCTGAGGGCCTCGCGCAGGGCGAGCTGCGGCGCCCACATGTCGCCGGTGCGGTAACCGACGAGCATCTGGTACACGTTCTCGGAGCTTGGATTGACCGAGATCCCGCGGTCGTAGATCTTGATCTTCTCGCTCGCCTCGAGGTCGTCGAACAGGATCATCCGGCGGCTGCCGCCGAGCAGCGTCCGCCGCACCTTGACCGGTGAGAGCCAGTTCACGTGCACGTGCGCGATGAGCCGGTCCTCGAAGAACATCGTCATGTAGCCGATGTTGTGCGGGCGGCCCTGCACGTGCGCGAGGCCGGTGGCCGACACCGCCACCGGCTGGCGGCCCAGCACGTAGTCCATGATCGACAGGTCGTGCACGGCCAGGTCCCACAGCACGTTCACGTCGTGCTGGAAGAGGCCCAGGTTGATGCGGACCGAGTCGTAGTAGTAGATGTCGCCCAGCTCGCCGGCCACGGTCAGCTCGCGCATCTTCTCGACGGCGCTGGTGTAGACGAAGGTGTGGTCCACCATCAGCACGAGACCGCGCCGGTCGGCCTCCTCGATGAGCCGCTCGGCCTGCTCGGCGCGGCTCGTGAGGGGCTTCTCGACCAGCACGTGCTTGCCCGCCTGCAGCGCGGCCAGGGCCAGCTCGAAGTGCGTGGACACGGGCGTGGCGATCACCACGGCATCGACCGAGGGATCGGCGAGCAGAGCGAGGGCGTCGGTGCCCACGGCGACGCCGGGGTACTTCACCCGTACCTGGGCGAGACGTTCCTCGCGCAGGTCGGAGACGAAGCCCACCCGGGCGCCCTTGGCCTCGGCGAGGTTGCGCACGAGATTCGGGCCCCAGTAGCCGTACCCGATGACGCCGACGGTGATCATTCGACCTCCGGCACGCGCGCGGGCACGCCCATCACGGTGGCGCCCGCCGGCACGTCGCGCGTGACCACGGCACCGGCACCCACCAGCGCGCCCGGCCCGATCCGGACCCCGCACAGGATGACGGCGCCGCTGCCGATGGAGGCCCCGCGTTCCACCACGGTCGGCACGACCGTCCAGTCGGCCTCGGTCTGGAGGCGACCCTCGGCGGTGGCGCGCGGGTAGCGGTCGTTGATGAACATCACGCCGTGGCCGACGAACACCTCGTCCTCAATCGTGACCCCCTCGCACACGAAGCTGTGCGACGAGATCTTGCAGCGCTCGCCCACCTGCACGCCCTTCTGGATCTCCACGAACGCCCCGATCTTACTGTCACTGCCGACCCGGCAGCCATACAGGTTGACCAGGCCCGGATGATGGATGACCACACGTTCGCCCAGCTGCACGTCCGGGGCTATCGGCATACGGACTCCTCTGTGCCCTCAGTCCGGGTCGGGCGGGTTGCGCGCGAACACGCGCGCCATGGCCTGTCCCGGGTCGCAGGGCGTGTCGGCGGGCTCCGGCGCCAGCCGGTGCGCGATGTCGGCGGCGCCGATGTCCTCGGCCAGGCAGGCGAGTTCGCGCCGCGTGGCGGCGTCGGGAATCAGGCCTTCGCGATCGACGAGTTCGACGAGCGCGATCTGACGGCTCCACACCGCGGCCTCGAGCGCGTTCACGCGGAGCACCTGCGACGAGATCACCTCCGGCCGGATGTCGTAGATCCAGTTCGGGTCCTGGCCCTGGGCGCGCAGGCGCAGGAACTCGCCCGCGTCGGTCATGCCCGCGGCCTCGGCAATGTTGTGCGGTGTGCCCCTCGACAGGGGCGTCTCCCCCGCCACGGTTTCGAGCACGGCGAAGCCGACGACCCAGGCCGTGGCGGCGAGCACGGGCAGGGCCAGCAACGCGGCGAACAGCCCCGCCCGTACCACCGCACCGGTCGTGGCGCCTGCGCGGTGGGCGGACACCGGGTGTGCCGAGGATGCGCGGGGGACGGAGGGGGCCGGGCTCATTCGTGATCGAACCACGTGGTCCAGTCGCCGACGACGAAGGTTCGGGCCGGCCGGCTGAGGATGGCGTCGCGCTGCAGGCGGTCCCGCAGGGTGCGTGCGCGATCGTCCCAGTTCGGCTGCCCGGCGCCGGCCATCCAGGCGTCCACGTACGCCCACTCGTTGCGCATCTTGACCGCCGCGGTCCGCAGCCCCAGGTGTGCGCCCACGGCGCGGACGGCCCAGGTACCCGACAGCAGCGCCACGCAGCAGGCGGCCAGCACGACGCCCCGCGTCCCGAGGCCGGGGAGCGAACCGGCCAGCTGCCGGAGCGACACCGCCGCCGCCAGCGCGAAGAAGATGCCCGCCGGGCTCATGACGACGTCCTTGGTGTAGGGATAGCTGATCACCGCATTGGCCGCGAGCACGCCGATGAACACGAACACCAGGCGGTCGTCGGGCTCGAAGCGGCGGGCCAGCCACACGCGACGGCGCGTCCAGGCGAAGGCCGCAATGGCCCCGGTGGCCAGCGTCGAGGCCACGAGGTTCACCACCCCGTAGGGACGCACTTCGCCGACGACGACGTCGCGCGTGAGATCCCACACCCCGCCGCGCGGCTCGGAGAACAGGACCGACAGCGCCGAGGTCACGACGTTGTAGGCATAGAAGCCGAGCGGGTTGCCCCCGAAGAGCGCAATCAGCTCCTCCGGATCCTTCGAGCCGAACCCGAAACCCGAGCTGCGCTCGATGAGCCCTGGCGCGCCGACCTCGAGCGCCGAGAAGCGCAGGTAGAAGTACCCGACGAACAGGCCCAGCAGCAGCGCCTGCGCGGGCTTCGACACGCCGCGCGCACCGGCCAGGAACGCCGCCGCGAGCACCACCCAGACGAGCAGCCCGCTCTCGACGGTGAGCGTGGCGAACACGAACAGCAGGAGGGCCAGCAGGTCCTTCCACCACCGCCACCGGCCCTCCACGACGAGCATGGCGCCGAAGCAGCACAGCAGGATCGTCATGAAGGTGTTGATCGGGAACGCTTCCCGGACGGTGCCGTGGAAGGTGTGCAGGCCGACCAGCATCGCCAGGCCGATGGGCGTCACCGCGGCGTCGGTGGCGGTGCGCGGCCGGAAGAGGGCCAGGTACATCACCACCAGGGCGAGGAGCTGGCCGGCGTGCCACCAGCGGAACCACGCGGTCAGGTCGCCACCCGCGACATCGAGCACCACCCGGAGGTGTCCCCACAGGAAGGGCCGCAGGTAGCCGCGCTGGAAGAACTCGTTGTAGACCAGCGATCCGAGCGTGCCGTCGGAGGCCTTGATGATGTTGCCGAAGCTGTCCGACAGCTGGATGGGCACGTCCACCAGGTAGTACGCCATGCCCGTAGCGACGAGCAGGCCGTACGCCCAGGCCGCCAGGGCCCAGCGCCGATCCGGGACCGGGGTCACTGCTTCTCGAGCACCAGCACGCGGCCCTTGCCGCCCCAGTCCATCCGCGCTTCGAGGTCGGGCCGCGAGCGGCAGCCTTCGAGCACGAACAGCAGGCGGAGCAGGTCCTTGTTGAGCAGGGTGATGTGGGTCGGGTCCACGTCGAACTGCGTGGTGAAGTCGAGCAGGCTGGCCGGCGCCGGGTGGAACCGCGTGGTCACGTAGATGTACTTCGACGTCATGCGGACCATGTTCGCCACCGCCTGCCGTACCTCGAGCACGGTGAGGTGCTCCAGTACCTCGCGGC
Organism: Acidobacteriota bacterium; assembly: GCA_013140955.1. GTDB lineage: Bacteria > Acidobacteriota > Vicinamibacteria > Vicinamibacterales > UBA2999 > JABFRY01. The sequence goes on along the minus strand of JABFRY010000224.1, from coordinate 3,070 downwards.
ACACGACCAGCTCGTAGCCGTTGGCGGGCTTGAGCGTGGCGTCGGTGACCGAGCCCACCGTGATGCGGTCGCGCACCTCGGGGGTGGCAAGGCCGCGGCTGCTCTCGGCGAAGTCGATGCCCTCGACGTCGAGCCCGAGCTCCCACAGCAGGTGCATGAGGGCGCCCGGTCCGCAGCCGAGGTCGAGCACGTTGGCCGGCTCGAAGACCTCCTTGATGAGCGCCGGGTTCCGGGCCTCGATCTGCCGGCGGGTCTCGAGGTCGTACCGGTTGTGGTCGGCCCGCCATTCGCCCTGGAAGTACTCGGCGTCGTAGTGGCCCGAGGAGACGGAGGTCTGCTCGAACACACGCTGCTCGAACTCGGTGATGGTCATCGGCTCTGCTGCTCGCTGTAGGTCTTGAGGATTCGGCTGGACGAGTCGAGCACCGTGTCGAGGTAGACCACCTCGATGCCGCACTCGCGGCAGATCATAACCTGATCGGGAGGCAGCCTCCCCTCCCAGTCCTTCCCCTTCACGTAGTACTTCGGGCGGAGCTGGCGCAGGATGGCCTCGGTGTCGAACTGGTTCACGTGGGTGAAGGCAATGTAGCGGATCGCGTCCACGATGGCCGCCCGCTGGTCTTCCGGGAGCAGGGGCACGTGCTTGGTGCGCACGTAGCGGTCGCTCGCCACGTTGCACAGCAGCGGCACGTCGAGCTGTGCCGCCGCCGCGCGGAAGTACTCGATGTGCCCCTTGTGCAGGGGGTCGAACGCGCCGTCCACCATGGCCACGCGTCCCGCGTAGGCCGGGAGGTCGTCGAACGAGAGGATCATGAGTTGATGAGCAGCCCCTTCTGCCGCAGCTCGTCGAGGGCCGTGTCGAAGAAGTCCACGGCGGCGTCGGGCGTGGACTTCGCCCAGTCGATGAGTTCGGCGAACCCCTGCTCGAGCGGCACCTTCGGAGCGTAGCCGAGCGTCTCGCGCGCGCGGCCGATGTCGGCCGTGTTGTGACGGATGTCGAAGCGACGGCCGGCCTGGGTGACCTCGGGCTCGATCGAGACGCCGAGCAGCCGCGCGAGCATGCGGGCGATCTCGAGGATGGTCACCGTCTGGCCGGAGCCCACGTTGACCGGGAGGTAGTCGGCGCCCGGGTGCTCGAGCATCAGCACGAGGCAGTCCACCACGTCGTGGATCGAGACGAAGTCGCGCAGCTGGCCGCCGTCCTCGAACACGACCGGCTGCCGCCCGTTGAGCAGCCGGCTCAGCCAGATGGCCGCGACGCCGGCGTACGGGTTGCTCAGGCTCTGCCGCGGCCCGTAGACGTTGAAGAAGCGCGGGGCCACCGACGGGATGCCGTACGTCTTCCCGATGAGCAGCACCATCTCCTCCTGGTGGTACTTCGTCATCGAGTAGATGTTGTCGCGATAGAGGGCCTTGTCCTCGGGCGTCGGCACCGACGCCACGTGCAGGCCGCACACGGGGCAGTGCTGCTCCCAGTCGCGCGCGGCGAGCTGCCCTTCGGGCCGGATGGTGGGCGCCACCACGCCGTGCGTCGGGCACAGATAGGCGCCCTCCCCGTAGACGCCGATGGACGAGGCGACGATCACCTTCTCCACGGCATGGGTGGTGTTGACCAGGATGTCGAGCAGCAGCGCGGTCCCGCGCGTGTTCACGTCCACGTAGCGGTCCACCTGGTACATGCTCTGGCCGATGCTCACGGCCGCGGCGAAATGGACGACGGCCTGGGAGGCGCGCACGAGGGGCTCGAACACGGCGCGGTCGCGCACGTCGCCCTGCACGTAGGTGGCCTTCGGGTTGGCGTAGGACGGCCACGCGCCCGAGCGGTGCACCTGCGGCACCAGGCTGTCGAGGACGGTCACCCGGTACTCGCGCGCCACGAGGGCGTCCACCAGATGGGATCCGATGTAACCGGCGCCGCCGGTCACCAGCACGTCACGAATGCTCATGAGGATGTTCCTGTTCCGGCGGGCAGGCCGGGGCTTGCGGCAAGGGTCAGTCCGAGCGGGCCGAGCGCGGACAGGTCGAGCGGCGAGAAACGGGCGGCACCCGCCGCCTGGTAGGCGCGGCGGGCCACCTGCAGGTGGCCGTGCAGGAAGCGGGCATCGGTGTACACCGCCGTCGTCTCCACGCCGAGCAGCGGCGCCAGCCACGCGAGGCTGCCACAGGTGCCGACGAACGCCCGTGCCCGCGCGATGACCGCCGTCTGCACGGCGAGGTTGTCGGCGGGTCGCAGGTGGCCGCGCAGCGAAACGATGCGCCCGGCGTCGGCGACGCCGTAGTCGGCATGGTCGTCGAGCGCGAACCCGGTGTCGAGCGTCACCACCGGCCACCGCGCCGCGAGGGCGCGCACCAGGGTGTTCACCAGCGCGTGCCCCTCCTCGGTCGGCGGGAGTGAGGCCGCCGTGTAGAACTTCACGGCCACGTAGCCGGACGGCAGCTCCGGCAGACCTGCCAGGCTCCCGTCGGCCAGCCGGCCGGCGGCCCCTGAGAGGCACTGGTAGCGCGTGTGGCGCTCGAGCATCCCGGGCGCGCGGTGCCCGAGCCAGAACTGCTGGAACAGCCGGTACATGAGCGACGGATGCAGCACCGAGGCGTCCGGGACATCCGCCTGGCGCCGCGCGCGCGCGAGCACCTCCTCGTCCATGGCCTCGACGTCGAACTGCTTCACGGTGCCGCGTCCCTGCGCGCTGCGGCGGGCGTTGCCGGCCGCAAAGGCGTCGGGCGTCATCTGTTCGAAGATCTCGACACGGCGCGTGCCCAGGCCCTCGTACCAGAGCGAGGCCCCTCCCCGGGTGACGATCACGAACCGCGCGGGATCCACCCGGTGCTCGGCCTGCACCCACCGCAGGAACGGCACCCAGTAGAGCACCTCGTACCCCACCTCCGACAGCCAGGGCCCGACAAGGATCGGCCCGTGGCCGGACACCGCCCGGGCGATCTCGCGCCGCGTCTGCCACTCGTCCCGCCAGGTGCCGAGGCGCGCCACGGCCTCGTCGAGATCACGGACGCGGCGCTCGGCCCGACGCCACCGCGCGGACAGCCGGCGGGCCTGGCGCGCGGTCAGGTTCAC
>JABFRY010000356.1 GCA_013140955.1 Acidobacteriota bacterium | reverse complement strand
GCTGGAGGGGTCGGGCCGGCTCCCTCTATTGAGGACATCGGTGCGAGCCTGCGCGACGTGGCCCGTCCCCTCCAGCAGGACGCGCGCATCACCGTGTCCCGCGTCTCGCCGCGCGATTGCGGGTTCCGCGAGGTCATCCTCCAGCTCGACGGCGAGGGCGTCGGCATCCTCCAGCACGGCGAGTCGGTGACGCTCGAGGTGCGGCCCGGGCTCCACCGCCTGCGGGCGCACAACACGCTCTGCTGGAAGACGCACGAAATCGTGCTCAGGCCCGGCGAGCACGCCCGGTTCACCGCGGTCAATCGCGCCGGGTGGGCGATGATGGGCCTGCTGCTGGTGCTCGGCGCCTGTCCGGTGTTCCTCACGTTCGAGCGCGAGCACGAGACGGCGCGGCTGGCGGACGCGCCAAGGCCGGGCGCCGCCGACTGAGCCTGCCGATGGTGCTCCGCGCCGCCTGCCTGGTGCTGCTGGTCTGTGGAGGGCTGCCGGCGCGTGCCGCCTCGCAGGAGCCTTCATCGGCGGCGCCACCTGCGCCGGCGCCTGCCCGCCCGCCGGACATCTACTACGCGCCGACCACGCAGGTGGTGGCCGACGCCATGCTGGGCCTCGCCGGTGTCGGTCCCGACGACGTCGTCTACGACCTGGGCTCGGGCGACGGCCGCATCGTGATCCTCGCGGCGCAGAAGTACGGGGCGCGGGGTGTGGGCATCGAGATCGATCCGGCACTCGTGCGGCGTGCCCGCGCCACTGCGGCCGAGGGCGGCGTCGCCGCGCGCGTGCGCTTCGAGGAGGCCGACCTCTTCGAGGCCGACATCGCCGCTGCCTCCGTGGTCACGCTGTATCTCTCCACCAGCATCAACCGCGAACTCGCGCCCCGCCTGCGCGCCCAGCTGCGGCCGGGCAGTCGCATCGTGTCGCACAAGTTCGGGATCGAGGGCTGGCCTCCCGACCGCCATGTCCGCGTCGACGGCGAAGACGTCTACCTCTGGACGGTGCCCGCCCGCTGATCGGTGCCGTGCCGGCGCGACCGGGGCCAGGGGTTGCGCTGGCGGCCAGCGCCGCCTACGCTGGCCCCGCGTTCGAGGATCAGCGGCACACCGGGAGGGAGCATGGCGAAGGGACGCACGGCACGGAAGACACCGGGGCAGACGCAGGCACGAGCACCACGAAGAACGACCGGAAGAGCGACGGGCGCACCGACGGCGCGGAAGGCGGCCCGCGTTCGCGTGCCCGGTGACGGGGAGCGCGCCACTGCCGCCATCCGCCAGCTGGGGGTGTCGCTGCACGAACTGATTGCCGTGGATGGCCCCCAGGTGACGGCTATCGGCGGTGCGCAGCAGATCGACGTCGGCGGCGCACAGACCATCACGGTCGGTGGACAGCAGAGCACGGCCATCGGTGCCGGCCAGTCGGTGGCGGTCGGCGTGGATCGGTCCGTATCGGTCGGCCGCTCGCGTGCGGTGACGATTGGCCGGGACGATGCCCTGCACGTGGGCAACGACCTGGCGATTACGGTGGGTCGCCGGCTCGTGGTGCAGGCATCCCACGAGCTGCTGCTCCAGGTCGGCGCCGCCTCGATCGTCCTGCGCGCCAACGGCGACATCCAGATCCGCGGCCGGCGCATCACGATCAAGGGGTCGCAGGACATCCATCTCAAAGGCTCGAGGGTTCATACGAACTGACGCGCGCGCCCAGGCGCCAATTTCGGCGCTCACCGCCTGAACGTCCACAGTTCTGTACGTTCAGGACAGGGCTGTCGATCCGGGCGCGGGATGGACACTCTTGTGGCTGGCCGCGACACGCCAGGGCCGGGATACTGCGCGGTATCCATGGTTCGGCCGGCTCTCGTCGCGTGCGCACTCGTCCTCGTCCTCGTCCAGTCGGTGGCGTCGGTGCCGCTGGTGTCGGCGCAGTCGCCCGTCCCGGCGATCACCCGGGGGGACGACGGCGCCACCACCGTGCGCGCCGTCCGGGTGGACACCCCGTTGTCGATCGACGGCGTGCTGGCCGAGCCGCTCTACGAGACCGTGTCGCCGATGACCGGCTTCATTCAGGTGGAGCCGGATCCGGGGGCCCTGGCGAGCGAGCGCACCGAGACCTGGCTCGCCTTCGACGCCGACAACGTGTACGTCGCCTTCCGCGTGTGGGACACGCAGATGGACCGGCTCGTCGCCACCGAGATGCGGCGCGACAACGGCAACATCTGGTCGGGCAACGACATCGTGGTGTTCGTGTTCGACACGTTCAACGACCGCCGCAGTTCCATCTCGTTCACCGTCAACGCGCTGGGCGGGCGGTCCGACGGCCAGGTCATCAACGAGCGGCAGTTCAATCCGGACTGGAACCCGGTGTGGACGCTCAAGACCGGACGGTTCGACGGGGGATGGACGCTCGAAGCCGCGCTGCCCTTCAAGTCGTTGCGCTATGCGCCCGGCACGGAGCAGGTGTGGGGCTTCAACGCCATGCGCGTGAAACGCTCGAAAAACGAGATCTCCACGCTG
>JABFRY010000191.1 GCA_013140955.1 Acidobacteriota bacterium | reverse complement strand
GCCGCACGACCGCGGCGTCGGGCGCTGCGCCCGTGCCGGCGCCGCCGGCGGCGCCCTGGGCGGCAGCTGCCTTGGCCTGTCGGGACATCACCTCACGCCGCTGCCGCAGCTTCCGGCGTTCCTCGAGCGCGGTCCGGACACGGACGATCGTGGCGCCCGTCAGGCCACGGAGGCCCTGGACGGCCGAGGTCGAGAGGCGACCGAACGAAAACTGGGTGGACAGGATCACGGCGAGCACCGCGAGGGTGAGCAGCACGATGACCGAGCCGGTCCGGTTCAAGTACGCCGCGAGCAGATCCGCCAGCCATGTGCCGATGGCCCCGCCCGGCGCCACGCTCCGGCCCGCCGTCTCGGCCGGCGCGAGCATCAAGCCGAGGAAGGTGCTCAGGCACCCGACGAACAGGACCGCCCCGACGATCTTGGTATAGGCCGCATCGAGCGGCTGGCACCAGAAGTAGCTCCACCCGGCCACCGCCACCACGATCGGGATGAGGTAGGCGGCGTACCCCACCATCTGGAGCGACAACTCGGAGAGGAACGCACCCACCCGCCCCGCGAAGTTCACCGGCGGCTGGTCACCTCCCGTCGTGAAGAACCAGGCGGGGTCGGTCGGCTCGTGCGTGATCAGGGCGATCAGCCACAGCAGCGCCAGCGCGAAGAGCGCCACGCCGACGAATTCGCTGACGCGCCGGGAGATCACGGAGGTGGCCACCGCTACACCTCCATCAGTACGGGCAGGACCAGCGGCCGGCGGCCAGACCGCTTCTTGAAGAATCGCCGCATCTCGACGCGCAGCCGTTCGCCCATCAACCCCTCGTCGGCGCGCTCCTCGACGCTTGCGGCCATGATGCACTCGGTGGCCACCAGCGCCGCCTCGCGGAACAGCGCCCCCGCGTCGTCGTCCTCGAGCACGAAGCCCCGGGCCACGATCTCGGGCGTGCCCGCCAGCAGGCCCGTCTGCCGCGCGATGGCGGCCACCACGACCACGATGCCGTCGCCGGCCACGTGCCGCCGATCGCGGAGGGTGGCGTCGATGACCTCGCCCGTGCGGGTGCTGTCGATCAGCGTGCGGCCGACGGGTACCCGTCCCGCCAGCCGGGCGCCAGCCGCGTCGAAGTGGATCTGGTCCCCGTCCTGCGCCAGCAGGACATTGACCTCAGGGGTGCGGCCGGCCAGAACGCGTCCGGCGAGACGCGCGTGCAACGACAGCTGGCGATACTCGCCGTGGACCGGGATGAAGTGCTGCGGACGGGTGAGCGCCAGCACCAGCTTCAGTTCCTCGGCGCTGCCGTGTCCGGAGACGTGCACGTGCTTCATGTCGCTGGTGATCACCTCGGCGCCGCGTCGGGCCAGGTGACTCATCGTCCGGGCGATCGCCTTCTCGTTGCCGGGGATGGCCCTGGCCGACAACACGACCCGGTCGTCGGGGCCGACCGAGATGTACCGGTGGTCGTCGATGGCGATGCGCGAGAGGGCCGCCTGGGGTTCACCCTGCGAACCGGTCACCAGGCAGAGCACGTCCTGCGAGGCGAGCCCGGGCACGTCCGAGTCGCGGACCTGCAGGCCCGCCGGGATGCGCAGGAACCCGAGGCGCTGGGCGATCTCGGTGTTCTGGATGAGGCTCCGGCCGATGAAGGCCACCTTGCGATCGAACTGCGCCGCCAGGTCCACCAGCACCTGCACCCGGTAGAGGCTCGACGAGAACAGGGCAACCACGAGCTTGCCCGTCGTGCTGGTGAAGATCTCCTCGAAGGCCTCCACTACATCGAGTTCTGTGCCCGTGAAGCCACGCCGATCGACATTGGTGCTGTCGGAGAACAGCGCCAGCAGGCCCGCATCACCCAGCTGCGAGAACCGCGGCAGGTCGAAGGGTACGCCGTCGATGGGCGTCTGATCGATCTTGAAGTCGCCCGTGTGCAGGACCGTGCCGAGCGGCGTGGTGATGGCGAGGGCCACGCACCCGGGAATGCTGTGGGTGACCCGGATGAACTCGATCTCGAACGGTCCCACGCGGACCAGATCGCCCGGGCCCACCGGGCGCAGCCGGCCGGCCGCGGGCACCCGGTGCTCGGCGAGCTTGGGCTCGACCAGCGCCAGCGTGAGCGGGGTGCCGAAAACCGGCCCCTCGAAGAGCGGCATCACGTAGGGCACCGCGCCGATGTGGTCCTCGTGCCCGTGCGTGAGGAGCAGGGCCTGCACCCGGCTGCCGCGCCGCTCCAGGTAGGAGAGGTCGGGGATGATCAGGTCCACGCCGAGGTGATCGGGGTCGGGGAACATGACGCCGGCATCCACCAGGAGGGTCGTGTCCTCCCAGGAGATGGCCATCATGTTCATCCCGAACTCGCCGAGCCCCCCGAGGGGCACGACCTCGAGGGTGCCTGACGGCACGGACGATTCGCCAACCTGATTCATGTAAAGCCCAGCATTCCGCGTACGCAGAACGGCACCAGTGCCGTACTCGCCGAACGTTAGCTCACGCGGCACCTGCAGTGAGGCGCTCGAACGTGATGGGGTGCAAGGCACCGTCAGGCCGCTGGGAGCGCCTGAAAATACAGGAGGGGACGACCGTTCGAAGTTCGCACTATAGCACAGCTCTCGCAAGGCTCACCATCTCGGCGAGGGTCAGCGTCTGGGGTCGGCGCTGAGGATCGATCCCCGCTCGCTGCAGCATCCCGGCGGCCGTGTCGCCCAGCCCGTGCGCCACCGGCTCGAGGGCGTTGCCGAGCATCTTGCGCCGCTGGAGGAAGACGCCGCGGGTCACTGTCTCGAACACCTTGCGGTCTCCGATGTCGAAGGCCGGCGGCCGGAAGCGCAGGCGCACCACCGCCGACCGCACGGCGGGCGGGGGCCTGAACGCCCCGGGCGGCAGGACGAGCAGGCGCTCCACGTCGGCCACCAGGGCCACCTGCACCGCCAGCGCGCCGTAGTCGGACGAGCCGGGTGTGGCCACGAGCCGGTCGGCCACCTCGCGTTGCAGCATCAGGGTGGCGTCGGAGAACACGGCGCCGTCCCCGGCCAGGGCGATGAGGCGGAACAGGATGGGGGTGGAGAGGTTGTAGGGGAGGTTGCCCACAACACGTACGGGCCGGAGGGCGGTGCCCAGGATGTGGTCGATGTCCACCTGCAGGAAGTCGTCGCACACCACCACCACGTTGTCGGCGCCGAGCGCGGTGGGCAGCGCGGCGGCCAGTCCACGGTCGATCTCCACGGCCACCACGCGCGACACGCGACGGGCGAGCGGGCGGGTGAGCGCACCACGGCCGGGGCCGATCTCGAGGAAGGTATCGCTCGACGCGGGGGACAGCGCCTTGACCAGCTTGTCCACCCAGGCGGGTTCGAGGAAGTGCTGGCCGAAGCGCTTCTTCGCGGGCGCGTACTTCACTCGTCGTCCTCGGTCAGGGTCTCGCCGCGCCAGTACCGCTCCTCGATCTCTTCGATCTCGTCCTCGCTGAGGCCGAAGTAGTGGCCGATCTCGTGAATCAACGTCTCCCCGATCACCGCGCGCACGTCGTCCGCGTCGTCGCAGTCCTCCTCGATGGGGATCTGGTAGAGCGTGATGCGGTCCGGCAGGTCGTTGCCCTGGTCCCACGACCGCTCGGTGATCGGCGTGCCCTGGTAGAGGCCGTAGAGCGAGTCCGGCGGCTCGATCTCCATCTCCTCGAGCAGCTCGGGCGACGGCTCGTCCTCCACGACGATGGCGATGTTGCGCATCTCGTCGCGAAAGCGGCGCGGCACGAGCGCCATGGCCTCAACGACGAGGCGTTCGAACGCGTCGCGGCGCATCGGCAGTGGCAGGGGGGTAGCGGCAGTCGGTGCGGGCGGCGCAGCGGCTGCACAGGGGCGTGGTGGGACGGCAGACACGCCGGCCGTGAAGGATGAGCGCGTCCGACGCCTGTGTCCACAGGCTGGCCGGCAACGCCGCGCACACCTGGGCTTCCACCTTCACCGGGTCGGTGCCGGAGGCGAGCCCCAGGCGCGTCGCCACCCGCAGGACGTGCCGATCGACGGGAAAGCCCGGCACGCCCAGCGCATGTCCGAGGACGACGTTGGCCGTCTTCCGGCCCACGCCCGGCAGCGCCGTGAGCGCGTCCATGCTCGCCGGCACCTCGCCGCCGTGATGCTCGACGAGCTGAGCGGCCATGCCGAGCAGCGCCCGCGTCTTCTGCCTGAAGAAGCCCGTGGAGACGATGAGCGCCTCGAGGTCCTCGGGAACGGCCTCGGCCAGGCGGCGGGCGTCCGGATAGCGGGCGAACAGCGCCGGCGTCACCAGGTTGACGCGTGCGTCGGTGGACTGCGCCGAGAGCATCGTGGCGACCAGCAGTTCGAACGGGGTGCGGAAGTGGAGTTCGGTGTCCGCGCCCGGATGTTGACGGAGCAGGGCGTCCACGATCCGGCGCGCCACACCACCGTCCATCGCCCGCGCCGACGGTGGCTCGGGCCCGGACACCGACGGCCGTGCAGCGCCTCGGCGACCGCCCATCAGTGGACGGGGTTCTGCTTGGTCCAGCCCACGTTGGCGTACGAGTCGGCGAACACCCGCATGTGCTCCTGGAGCGCCGTGATGAGCGTCGGCACGAACTGCACCGGCACGACGACCCGCGCCCGCACGGGCGCCCGGACCACGTGATCCTTGGCCGCCTCGCGCACGTCGCGGTCCGACAGCGGCATCACTTCGCAGAAGGTGAGCGTGACATCGAACGGTGTATGGGCGACCGAGCAGAAGTTGGCGTAGGTCCGCGCGAGATCGGTGGGCTCGTCGGGGACGATCGTGAAATTGATGGACTTGGACTCGTCGGCCATGACACCTCCAGCACCGGCGCTGGCCGGCGGCACGGTCAGTATCTTCGCATGACGCCGACCACCACGCCCTGCACCTGGACCTGGTCCGGATCGAAGAGCATCGGCTGCATCGCGGGGTTGGCCGGCTGCAGCCGGACGCGCCCCCCCTGTTCCCGATAGAACTTCTTGAGTGTCACGTCGTGGCCGCCGATGAGCGCGATGACCATCTCGCCGTCGTCGGCCGACTTGCGGTCCTCGACGATCACGAAGTCGCCGTCGCGGATCTGCTCGTCGATCATCGAGCTGCCGCGGACGCGCAGCACGTAGCTGTCGCGCTTGCCGACGAGCGCCTCCGGCACGGCGATGGTTTCGGTGCCGGCAATGGCCTCGATGGGCGCGCCCGCCGCCACGTACCCGAGCAGCGGGAGTTCCTGCGCCCGGCCCGCCACGCGGGTGGGCACGAGTTCCACGGAGCGGCTGCGGTTCCAGGCGCGACGGATGAAGCCCTTCTCCTGCAGGTTGGTGAGGTGCTTGTGCACCGTGGCGAGCGACGACAGGTTGAACCGCCGGCCAATCTCTTCGAGGCTCGGCGCGTAGCCGTGCTGCTGGATGAAATCGTTGAGGTAGTCCAGGATCTCGCGCTGACGTTTGGTAAGCGGCTGCACAGGGCCTCCTCGGGCTCGCCCGCCCCGGCAGAAGGCCGGGCCGACTGGACGCCGACTATATGCGAACGAAAGGCGAAGATCAAGAATTTCGGTGCTACACTGCGGCCCTGACCGCAGCACCGTCCGGGAGGCGCCCATGCACACACGACGTCACGCCGCCAGCGTCGCCCTCGGCATCGGGCTCCTGCTGGTGCCGGTCCTCATGGCGGCGCCCTCGCGCAGCCTGGTCCCCGCGTTCGAACGCAAGCTGGACGACATCTCGAAGCGGGGCCCGCGCGCCCCGGGTGGGCCCGCGGTGCGGACCATCGTGAGCCAGGACGAGGTGAATTCCTGGCTCCTGTACGGATCCCCGGCCGAGGTGCCCGAGGGCGTGGCCGAGCCCCAGCTCACGTTCGAGGGACAGGACCGCGTCACCGGGCGCGCGGTGGTCGACCTCGACGCGGTGTCGCGCAGCCGATCGAGTGGGGGCCTCTTCGACCCGTGGAGCCTGGTAGGCGGCCGTCTGCCGGTCACCACCAGTGGGGTCTTGCGAACGGGCGGCGGACAGGCCCGGTTCGAGGTGGAGCGCGCCGACATCGCCGGCATTCCCGTGCCGGCCTCCATGCTCTTCGAGATCGTGGCCTTCTATACCCGGTCGCCCGAGAACCCCGGCGGCACACAACTCGGCCGCCCGTTCGACCTGCCGTCCTCCATCGAGCGCATCCAGATTGAACGGGCCCGCGCCATCGTGGTGCAGTAGCGCTTGCGCGGTGACGTGCTCGCCACTTCGCTCCAGTACCTGAAGGGCGTCGGCCCGCGCAAGGCCGCCGACCTGAAGCGGGCGGGCCTGTCGACCATCGACGATCTGCTGCTGCGGCTGCCGTTCCGCTACGAGGACCGCAGCCGGATGCAGCCCATCGCCACGCTGCGGCCCGGGCAGCGGGTGGCCGTGCTCGGCCGCATCATGAGCGCCGGCGTCACCACCACGCGGCGACGCGGCTTCCGCATCTTCCACGCCGTGGTGGGCGACAGCAGCGGCGCCATCAAGTGCACCTGGTTCAACCAGGCGTTCCTGGCCGACGTCCTCCGGCCGCCCCAGGACGTGGTGATCTTCGGCGACGTGAAGCTCGACTCGAGCGGCCTCCACTTCCTCAACCCCGAACACGAACTCATCGGCGGCGACCTGGCCGGCGTCCATACCGGGCGCATCGTGCCGTTCTACGAGAAGACCGGCTCGGTGACGCCCAACATGCAGCGCCGCCTGGTGCGCGCGGCCATCGACGCGCTGCCCGCCGACCTGGCGGATCCCCTGCCCGAGGACGTGCGCGCGCGCCTGGGACTGGTGGGCCGGCGCGAGGCCTTCGAACAGGCCCACTTCCCGTCCACGGACGTGGACGTGGAGGTATTGAACGCGTTCCGCGCGCCCGCGCAGCGCCGGCTGATCTTCGAGGAGTTCTTCCTCTTCCAGCTGGGGCACGCGTGGCGCCGCCGTGCGAGCCACGACCTCCGCAAGGCGCACGTGCCGGTGGTGGACGACCGGATCCGCCAGAGCGCGGCGCGCGTCCTGCCGTTCCGGCTCACGCCGGGACAGAAGGTGGCGCTCAAGGAGATCGTGGAGGACATGCTCCGCCCCGCGCCCATGCACCGGTTGCTGCAGGGGGACGTGGGCTCGGGCAAGACCATCGTGGCGCTGCTCGCGGCGCTCGTGGCCATGGAGAACGGTCTCCAGGTGGCGTTCATGGCGCCCACCGAGATCCTGGCGGTGCAGCACTACGGCACGCTGGCCCGGCTGCTGGCGTCCTCGCGCTTCCGCGTGGAGCTGCTCACCGGGAGCCTGGGGGCTCAGAAGCGCCAGGGCGTGCTCGCCGACATCGAGCGGGGCACCTCGGCCCTCGTGGTGGGGACGCACGCGCTCGTGCAGGACGACGTGCGCTTCGCGAAGCTCGGGCTGGTGGTGATCGACGAGCAGCACCGCTTCGGCGTGGCGCAGCGGGCGGCGCTGGCGGGGAAGGGCCTGATGCCCGACGTGCTGCTCATGACGGCCACGCCGATTCCGCGCACGCTGGCCCTGACCGACTACAGCGAGCTGGACGTGTCGAAGATTCCCGACCGTCCGCCAGGGCGCACGCCGGTGAAGACCACAGTGGTGCCCGATGCGCGGCGCGAGGACGTGTACCGGCTCATACGATCGCAGCTGGCGCAGGGACGGCAGGCGTACGTGATCTATCCGCTGGTCGAAGGCTCCGAGAAGGTGGACCTGCGCTCGGCGACGGAAATGGCGGAGCACCTGCAGACGGCGGTCTTTCCCGACCTGTCGGTGGCGGTGCTGCACGGACGCATGCCGCAGGAGGAAAAGGACCGCGTGATGCAGGCTTTCGCGGCCGGGCGCACGCAGGTGCTGGTGTCCACGACGGTGATCGAGGTGGGCATCGACGTGCCGAACGCCACGGTGATGGTCATCGAGCACGCGGAGCGCTTCGGGCTGTCGCAGCTGCACCAGCTGCGCGGGCGCGTGGGCCGCGGCGCGTGGGAGTCGCACTGCGTGCTGCTCTACCAGGCACCGTGG
>JABFRY010000223.1 GCA_013140955.1 Acidobacteriota bacterium | reverse complement strand
CCTGCCAGGTCCCGACCCGGCAGCTGCCGGGCCGGGACCTGGCAGGGGCGGGCGCCGGGAGATGCCTGCGCACGAGGCGTCCTTCCGTGTGCGGGTGCCCCCCGGCGCACCGGCCACCACCCCGTATTTCCTGCGCACGCCACGGACGGGCGCCAGCTACGACTGGCCGACCGACGCGCCACGGGGGCAGCCGTTCGATGCGCCCGCGCTCACCGGCGTGGTCGCGCTCGACATCGCCGGGGCAGCCGTGACGGTGCGCGTGCCGGTGCAGTACCGGTTCGCGGATGCCGTGCGGGGTGAGCTTCGCCGAAACGTCCAGGTCGTGCCCCTGGTGACGGTCGGCCTGGATACCCCGTTGCTCATCGTGCCGGCGGGCAGTACCCCGCACGAGCAACGTCTCGTGGTGCGTGTCACCAGCTTCGCCAGCACACCCGTGACGGGCACACTGCGCCTGCGCCTGCCCGATGGCTGGACGGCAAGCCCCTCCGAGACGCCGTTTCAGCTGCCTGCCAAGGGCAGCGCCACCGCAGCCCCGTTCGTCGTGACCGCGCCGGCCGGACGGACCCGGGGCTCGGCCGCCATCGTGGCCGAGGCCGTCGTCGGAGGACGCGCCTACACGGAGGATGTGCAGGAGGTGGCGTATCCCCACATCCAGACACACCGCCTGTACCGGCAGGCACGCGCCACGGCGGAAGTCCTGGACCTGCAGGTGGCCCCGGTCTCGGTGGGCTACGTGATGGGCAGCGGCGATCAGGTCCCCGATGCCATCCGGCGAATGGGCGTGTCGGTGACGCTGCTCGATGACGAGACCCTGTCCACCGGCGACCTGGCGAGATTCGACACCATCGTGGTCGGCGTCCGGGCCTCGGAGGCCAGGCCCGCGTTCGTGGCCAACAACGACCGCCTGCTCCAGTACGTCCGCGAGGGCGGCACCCTGATCGTCCAGTACCAGCAGGGTGACTACGCGGGCCGGCGTCTCACGCCGCTGCCCGCCGAGTCCATGGGCAACTCGCGGGTGACCGACGAGACCGCCACCGTCCGGATCCTCCAGCCCACCCATCCCGTCTTCACGTTCCCCAACCAGATCAGCGCTGCGGACTTCGAGGGGTGGGTCCAGGAACGGAACCTCTACGCCCTGACGGGGTTCGATGCGGCCTACGTGCCGCTGCTCGAGTCGGCCGACCCCGGCGAGGCGGCCCAACGGGGCGGCGAGCTCTACGCGGACGTGGGACGCGGCCGGTTCGTGTACACCGCGTACGCCTGGTTCCGACAGCTGCCAGCGGGCGTGCCAGGCGCCTATCGACAGTTCGCGAACCTGATCAGCCTGCCCAGGGCTCCGCGTCCCTGACCCGCGGCCAGCCGGCGCCTGTCCATGCCTGGCCGGCAAGATACCCAGAGAGGCGCGTACGCGCAGCCGCCCGCGTGGCAGTCCACGCGGGTCGGGATGGGGCCTGGTGTCGCGCTAGTGCAGTTCTGAGGGATCGAGCTGCGAGTCGTCGTCGAGGGGGCCAATCGGCGGGGCCAGGTGTCCGCGCTCGCAGCGCGCGGCGATGAGCAGACTCCGGAGCAGCGGGATGAGCTCCTCCTCCTGGATGGACGCCGAGAGGTACTGCGCACCGAGTTGCGCGGCCTCTGCCTCGAACAGGGGATCCGGTTCCCCGATGACGATGGCGGGGGTGCCCTGGCATCCGGCTCGGATAGCCAGATGAAGGCCGTTGAACTCGCCGAGCTTGAGCTCGGTGATGAGCAACTCGGTGACGCGGGCGGTCATCTCGTGCTTGGCGCGGGCGAAGTCCGGGACAACCGTGGCCCCGTACCCGGCTGACGCGAGCGACGACCGAAGCCGATCCGCAACGGACGGGGTGGGGGCGACCACGAGTATCTGCTCATCGAGCATCGAGCTTGGACCTCCAGAAGGATTTCCCCCCTCTCGCAAAAAGGAAGCCAATAATCCACCCGCTGAGTCAGGAGTATGTCGCACGACGGGAGCGGGCGACATGCAGGAGTTACACCCCGTCGTGTACCAGATCAAGGCACCAGCGGTGGACCGCCCGTCCTGGGATGGACGTGCTCGGGATGGTCGTCCGCGAAGCGCAGGAGGGGTTCGGGGGGGAGGGGGCCGTACTCGTCGGTCCCGCTGAAACTCCATGGCCAGGCACCGGCATAGCCCGCATCCACGGCGTGGGCCAGGTACTGGCCCAACGTCGTGGGTGGGGGCCAGGTGCCGGCCGGGTGACAGTGTGGCCCGTTTGCCGGCACCTCCCCGATGAGGAGCGGCCGACGGAGGCCGAACGCGTCGGCCGCCGTACCGATGAGGTCGGGGTCGCTGGGGCGCCACCTGTCGGGATAGCAGTGCAGCTGCAGGAGGTCGAGCCCGAGCCCATCGTCGTCCCACAGACGCAAGTGACGCTGCCGGGCCGCCGCCATCGACGTCAACGCGTCGGAGCATCCATGCACGATGTCGGAGCACGCCGCCACGGCCTCACGGAAGCGCACCCACGGTG
>JABFRY010000449.1 GCA_013140955.1 Acidobacteriota bacterium | reverse complement strand
ACCCCGGGCGACGCCGCCGCCACCGCCTCGAGGGTGGCCCGGGCGAGGCGTCCGTCGCGATGCTCTCCAACGACGAGGATCACAGCGCCCTCGCGTCTTCCCGCAGGCACCGCACGAGTTCGGCGGCGGCGTCGCCCGGGGTGCCGGCGATGAGCCGGGTCTGCTTGGTCCTGGCGGGCACCGACAGCCGCACCACCTCCTGCAGGGCCTGGGCCGGGGGCGCCGCCACGGTGCGCACCTCCTTCTTCTTGGCCGCCATGATGCCCTTCAGCGTGGCGTAGCGCAGCTGGTTGATCCCGCTCTGGATGGTGAGCAGCGCGGGCAGCGGCAGGGACAGCCACTGGAACCAGCCCCCCTCCAGCTCGCGCTTGACCCGCAGGCCGCCCTCGACGACCTGCACCTCCATGATGATCGTGGCGTGGGCCAGCCCGAGCCGCTCGGCCAGCACGACGCCCGCCTGGGCCTGGCCGAGGTCGTCCGACTGCAGGCCCGTGAGCACGAGGTCGAACGCCTCCTCGCGCATGGCGTGCGCCAACCCATCGGCCACGGCCAGGGGATCGGTCGGCGACGGCTCGACGGTCACGTGAATCGCGCGGTCCGCCCCTCGCGCCAGCGCCTCGCGGAGCACCTGCTGGACGCGCGCGGGACCCAGCGAGCACACCACGACCTCGCCCCCGTGCGCCTCGCGGAGGCGAAGCGCCTCCTCGAGCGCGTAGGCGTCCGGCTCGTTCATCTCGAAGCTGGCGTCCTGCTCACGGATGGAGCGGCCGTCGTCGGCCACCCTCGGGTGCCATTCACGGGTGGGCACCTGTTTCACGCAGACGGCGATCTTCATGAACGTCGGTGCCTCCTGGCCGGGAGCCCCCGGGATGTCAGTCCGACTCGTAGCGACGGAACAACAGGGCGGCGTTGGTGCCGCCGAAACCGAACGAGTTCGACAGGGCGTGCGTGATGCTCATGGACCGGCTCCGATGCGGCACGTAGTCGAGGTCGCAGTCCGGGTCCGGTACGTCGAGGTTGATCGTCGGCGGCACGACCTGGTGGTGCACGGCGAGCGCGGTGATGCCTGCTTCCAGGCCGCCGGCGGCACCGAGCAGGTGGCCCGTCATCGACTTCGTGGAGGAGATGGCCAGCGTGCGGGCATGGTCCCCGAAGCAGCGCTTGATCGCCAGTGTCTCGAGGCGGTCGTTGTGCGGGGTGGACGTGCCATGCGCGTTGACGTAGTCCACCTGCGCCGGCGTGATGCCGGCCTTCTCGATGGCCAGACGCATCACGCGCACGCCACCGTCTCCATCCTCGGACGGCGCGGTGATGTGGTACGCATCGGCGGACATGCCGTAGCCGATGAGTTCGGCGTAGATGGGCGCGCCGCGCCGCTTCGCCATCTCGAGTTCCTCGAGGATCAGCACCCCGGAGCCCTCGCCGATGATGAAGCCGTCCCTGTCCCGGTCGAACGGACGGCTCGCCCTGGAGGGATCGTCGTTGCGGGTCGAGAGCGCCCGCATCGCAGCGAACCCGCCGACGCCCATCGGGGTGATGGCCGCCTCGGACCCGCCGGCAATCATCGCGTCGGCGTCGCCGCGGCGGATGATCTCGAACGCATCGCCGATGGCGTGCGCGGAGGCCGAACACGCCGTGCAGGTCGCCGAATTCGGCCCCTTCGCGCCGAAGCGGATCGAGACCTGCCCGGCGGCCAGGTTGATGATGGCCGACGGGATGAAGAACGGCGAGATCCGCCTCGGGCCCCCGTCGAGCAACGCCTTGTGCTCGCGCTCGATGGTCGTGAACCCGCCGATGCCCGAGGCAATGAAGACTCCGACACGGGGTGCGAGCTCGGCGCCGATCTGCAGCTTCGAGTCCTCCATCGCGAACTGCGACGCCGCGATGGCGTACTGGATGAAGACGTCCATCTTCTTGACGTCTTTCTTCTCGACGAACTGCAGCGGATCGAAGTCCTTCACTTCGGCCGCGATCTGCGCAGCGAACCCGGTGGTGTCGAACTTCGTGATTCGACCCACGCCGCTCGTACCGGCCATGAGTGCCGTCCAGTTGGCACCCGTACCGATCCCGAGCGACGACACCAGGCCGATGCCGGTGACGACGACTCGCCTGCTCAAAACCCCTCCGTGGACGTGCCGGGCGCCAGCGTGCGCCCGGGGGAAGGCCCGTGCCGGCCCGGCCCTACTTCTTGGACTTGCTGTGCGACTCGATGTAATCGATCGCTTCCTTGACGCGCGTGATCTTCTCGGCGTCCTCGTCGGGGATCTCGATCCCGAACTCCTCTTCGAAGGCCATCACGAGCTCCACCGTGTCCAGGGAGTCTGCGCCCAGATCGTCGACGAACGATGCATCCGGCGTCACTTCTTCCTCGTCGACGCCCAGCTGCTCCACGATGATGCCCTTGACCTTGTCTGCAACGGCCATTCAGCCCTCCTACATGTACATGCCGCCATTGACGGCGAGTACGTGCCCAGTAATATACGACGCCTCATCCGAGGCGAGAAAACAGACGGCCGCGGCGATATCGGCTGGCACGCCCAGCCGCCCGAGCGGAATCTGTGAAGCCCAGTCCACCTGGGTCTTGTCCGAAAGAGCCTTCGTCATGTCGGTCTCGACGAGCCCCGGCGTCACGACGTTCACCGTGACGTGGCGCGACGCCACCTCGCGGGCCAGCGCCTTGCTGAAGCCGATCAGCCCGGCCTTGGACGCCGCGTAGTTCGCCTGACCGGCGTTGCCCATCTGCCCCACGACGGAGCCCACGCTGATGATACGGCCGGCCCGCTGACGAATCATGGGCTTGAGGACGGCCTGCGCGCAGGTGAAGGCCGCCGTCAGGTTGGTCGCCAGGACCTGATCCCAGTCCTCGCGCTTCATCCGCAGGAGCAGCTGGTCCCTGGTGATGCCGGCGTTGTTGACGAGCACGTCGATGCGTCCGTGACGTTCGAGCACGCCGGCCACGACGGCCTCGACACCGGCGGTGTCGGTCACGTCGAGCGCGACGGCCTCGGCCCGACCGCCCGCCGCCCGAATCGTCTCCACCGTCGGGGACGCATGGTCTTCGCGCGCCGCGGCGATCACCACCGCGCCCCGCGACGCCAGCGCCTCGGCCACACCACGGCCGATACCCCGGGACGCTCCGGTGACGAGCGCAATTCTGTTGGTGAGATCGAACATGCGATGCGGGGCTAGACCCCGAGCTCCAATCCGGCCACCCGCCCCACCGCGTCCAGGTCGTCCGGGGATCCGAACGACACGACCGGGGTCTCCCTGGCGATCTTCCGGGCCAATCCGGCCAGGACGGTCCCAGGACCCACCTCAACATACGTGGTGACGCCGTCGGACGCAAGGCGGTGCATCACGTCCTCCCAGCGCACCGGGGCCGAGACCTGCCGCACCAGCGCGTCCCGTGCATCGGCCGCGCGCAGCTTGGGCTGGGCATCCACGTTGGCGACGACCGGGATCGCCGGGTCGTGCATGGCGAGCGCGGCCAGTTCCGGCGCCAGACGGCGCTCGGCCGGCGTCATCAGGGCGCAGTGAAAGGGCGCGCTGACCGGCAACGCGATGGCCCGGCGGGCACCGAGTGCGCGGGCCCTGGCCATGGCGCGCTCCACGGCCGCGACGGTGCCGGCGATCACCACCTGGCCGGCGCCATTGATGTTGGCGGGACTGACCACCTCGCCGTCGCTGCTCTCCCGGCACGCCTGCTCGACCAGCGCCGTCTCGAGCCCGAGGATGGCCGCCATGGCCCCCTGCCCCACCGGGACGGCCTCCTGCATGTATTGGCCGCGGTGCCGCACGATTCGTACGGCGTCCGCGAAGTCGAGGGTCCCGGCGGCGACATGTGCGGAGTACTCACCCAGGCTGTGGCCCGCGAGGCGGGACGGCTGGAGCCCGCGCGACGCGAGCACGCGCCACGCGGCCACGCTGACCGTGAGGATGGCGGGCTGCGTGTTCTCGGTGAGCAGCAACTGCTCGTCGGGGCCTTCGAAGCACAGGCGGCTGAGTGGCTCCCCGAGCGCGGCGTCGGCTTCGTCGAACACGGCGCGAGCCTCGGGAAACGCCTCGGCCAGGGCGAGGCCCATGCCCACCTTCTGCGAACCCTGTCCGGGGAAGAGCACGGCGATCACGAGAACGACACCGTGGCGGCCGCGATGCCCTGCTCCAGCCGCGGCAGAAGTCGGTCGGAGGCGAGACGATGGCAGAGGGCCACCGCGTTGCGCACGGCCTTCGCGGACGAACGGCCATGGCCCACCACGGCCAGGCCGGCCACGCCGAGCAGCAGGGCGCCCCCGTACTCGGAGTAGTCCACACGCCGCCGGAACCGCCGGAACGCGCGCTGGGACAGGAGCGAGCCGACCTGGCTGGAGAAGGTTCCTCGCAACTCCTCGCCGAGCAGCTGCTCAATCGTGTCGACGAGGCCCTCGCTGGTCTTCAGCACCACGTTGCCCGTGAACCCGTCGCACACCACGACATCCGCGATGCCACTGTAGATCTCCCGTCCCTCGATGTTGCCGATGAACTCAATCGGCGCGCCCTTGAGCAGGCGGTGGGCCTCGCGCGTCAGCTCGTTGCCCTTGGACTCTTCCTCGCCGATCGACAGCAGGCCCACGCGCGGCTGCTCCACGCCGTGCGCCACGCGCGCGTACACGGCGCCCATGACCGCGAACTGCAGGAGGTGCTGCGGGCGGCACTGCACGTTGGCCCCCGCGTCCAGCAGCACCGCGGGGGCGCCGAGGGTGGGAATGGTCGTGGCGAGCGCCGGGCGATCCACGCCTGCCAGCAGTCCCAGCTCCGCGTGGCACGCCATGACGGTGGCGCCCGTGTGCCCGGCACTGAAGAGCGCGTCGGCTTGGCCGCGGGCCACCAGCTCCGCCGCGACCCGGATGGAGGTCCCGTTCCGGCGCAGGCTCGCTCCTCCCGCATCCGCCATGCCCACGACGCCGGCGGCCTCCACGAGCTGGAGACCCGCCTGTCGCCACGGCCCGAACGCCTCGAGCGCCGACTCGATGGCCGACGCGCGGCCGACCAGCGAAATGCCGACGTCGAGCGACCGGGCGGCAGCGAGGGCCCCGTCGACGACCACACCCGGGGCGTGGTCGCCGCCCATCGCATCGACCGCGACCCGGATGCTCACGGCCACACCGCCGGCTTACTCCTCCTCGACGGCGCGGACCTGGCGCTGCCGGTAGAACCCGCAGTGCGGGCAGATCCGGTGCGGCGCCTTGGGCTCCTGGCACTGAGGACAGAGACCCGTGGTCGCTGCCGTAAGGGTATCGTGGGTGCGGCGCTTGGCTCCGCGTGTCTTGGAGTGGCGTCTTTTCGGATTAGGCATCGTGGCAGCTCTCGGTTCCTGGCACTTACGACGGTCGTGATCTTCCCTGTGCGAGCCCGCGGAGCGGATCCAGCCTCGGATCGTCCCAGGCCGGCACGCACGCGCAGGGTTGCGTGTTCAGGTTCGTTCCGCACTGCGGGCACAGCCCGCGGCAGTCGTCCCGACACAACGGCTTCATCGGCAGCGCGAGGTAACACTGTTCGCGCAGCAGGTCGGACAGGTCCACCTGCTCGTCGCCGTAGAAGCTCGTCTCCATCTCCTCATCCGGGAGTTCGCTGTCCCCCCCGCTGGCCTGCTCCGAGGCCGGCAGGAGGCGAATATCGAACGCGGCATCGACCGGCAGCTCGAAGGGTTCGAGGCACCGGCTGCACGCCAGCGTGAGCGTGGTCTGCACCCGGCCCACCAGCCGATAGCGTGCCTTGTCCTTGTGGACGTCCAGGCCGAGCACCACCGGCGCCGACACCTCGAACAACCCCCCGGGATCCGACAGACCGGCCGGGTCGATCGTCCGATCGACGCGCGAGACGGGCGTCCGGAAGTGGGTGAGGTCCAGCAGCATTGGCAACCCCCGTTCGCGAAAATCCCGCGAAGGGCAGACCGGCAATTATAGCTGATTCCAGGACACCGGGCCGATCCAGGGCTTTGGAATGAAGAGTTGCTCGAACAGGCCGACCGCGTACCGGTCGGTCATGCCGGCCAGGAAGTCGCGGGCGGCGGCGTCCAGCCCCTCGGCCTCCACGATGCGGGTGTCCAGGAATTCGGCCGGCCGTTCCCGGACCTTTTCCCACAACCCCCCGAGAATGCCGCTCGCTTTTCTGAACTCGGAGGTGGCCCGGTCGTTCTCGTACACCGCTTCGAAGAGGAAGCTCCGCAGGGCCAGCGTGGCACGCAGCACCTCGTCGGACATGCGGATTTCCGACAGGCCGCCAGCCGTCGTCTCGGCCACCACGTCCTTGACCATCCGGGCGATGCGCGCCGACGAGGTGGGCCCAAGCGCCGCAATGGGGCCGGCCGGCAGGTCCTCGTCCCTGAGGACGCCCGCCCGGACGGCATCGTCGATGTCGTGGTTCACGTAGGCGATCAGATCGGCCACCCGCATGATCTGCCCCTCCAGGGTGGAGGCACGCTTGGCCGGGTCGATGCCCACCGGCGACCCGTCCTTGCCCTTCGAGTGCCTGGCGATGCCGTCCCTGACCTCCCACGTCAGGTTGAGGCCACGGCCGTCGCCTTCGAGCACGTCCACGATGCGGAGACTCTGCTCGTAGTGATTGAAGCCGCCAGGAATCAGCGCCGCCAGCACCCGTTCGCCCGCGTGGCCGAAGGGGGTGTGCCCCAGGTCGTGCCCGAGCGCAATGGACTCGGTCAGCTCCTCGTGCAGCCGCAGTACTTTCGCCACGGTCCGTGCGACCTGCGACACCTCGAGCGTGTGGGTCAGTCGCGTGCGGTAGTGATCGCCGGCAGGCGCGAAGAACACCTGCGTCTTGTGCTTGAGGCGACGGAACGCCTTCGAATGGACGATGCGATCCCGGTCGTGCTGGAACGCCGGGCGCACGTCGTCCTCGGGTTCGGGTCGCTGGCGCCCCCGTGACTCCGCGCTCCTGGCCGCCTGCGGCGCCAGGATCTCCCGTTCCCGCTGCTCGAGGGCCTCACGAATCGTGGACACGGATCTCCTCCAGGAAGCTCGCACCGTGCCGGAGGGGCCCGACACGGAAGTTGGCGGCCAGGGTCTGGCCGAGGTCGGCGAAGGTCGCCCGCGTGCCGACCGACACGCCGGGGCGTACCCGCGGGCCCGCGAGCAGGACGGGGACATACTCGCGCGAGTGATCCGTGCTCGGCGTCGTCGGGTCGTTGCCGTGATCGGCTGTCACCACGAGCAGGTCGTCCTCCCCGAGGCGCGGCAGGAGCGACGCCAGGCGCGTGTCGAACTGCTCGAGGTTGGCGGCAAACCCCGCCGGGTCGTTGCGATGGCCGTACTGCGTGTCGAAGTCGACGAGGTTGACCATGACCAGCCCGACGGGCTCCTGCCCGAGTGTCTGCTCGAGCATCGTCATCCCCTCCGCGTCGCTCTGACTCGGCAGCGCCCGCGGAATGCCCCGGCCGGCAAACAGATCGCGGATCTTGCCGATCGCCACGACCGGCACGCGTTGCGCGGTCAGCAGGTCCAGCAGCGTGTCGTGCGACGGCTCCAGGGCGTAGTCGTGCCGGTGGGCGGTACGCACGAAGCGACCCCGCGCGCCGGTGAAGGGCCGCGCAATCACCCGCCCCACGCCGAGCCCCTCGGCGAACATCTCGAAGGCCACTTCGCAGATCCGGTACAGCTCGTCGAGCGGCACGACATCCTCGTGGGCGGCGATCTGGAACACGCTGTCGGCCGAGGTGTAGACGATGGGGGCACCGGTGCGCACGTGCTCGACGCCGAGACGCTCGATGATCTCGGTACCCGAGGCCACGACGTTGCCGAGGATGGGCCGGCCGATGCGGCGGGCGAAGGCCTCGAGCCGGTCGGCGGGAAACCCGTCGGGAAAGGTGGGAAACGGTCGGTCGAGCACGATCCCCATCATCTCCCAGTGGCCGGTCACGGAGTCCTTCCCCGCCGACGCCTCCTGCATCCGGCCGAAGGCGCCGGCCACCGCGGCCGCGGCCCGGCCACCGATGGCCGCCACCTGCGCC
>JABFRY010000317.1 GCA_013140955.1 Acidobacteriota bacterium | reverse complement strand
CCTCCAGCAGCGTCGTGGGCGTCGCCGCCGCTCCGTGCACGAAGACCGCCGCACGCGGCAGGGTCCGATCGGTGTCCGTGTTCACGGGCGCCCCCGTCCGGGAGGCCATCGCGCGAGGGGACGCCGACTTCATCCCGATCTTCCTCTCCGACATCCCGTCCCTGTTCACCTCGGGCCAGGTGGCGCTCGATGTGGCGTTGCTGCAGGTGTCGCCACCCGACCGCCACGGCTACTGCACCCTCGGCACGTCCATCGACGCCGCACTCGCCGCCTCGCAGTCGGCGCGCCTCGTCATCGCCGAGATCAACGAGCAGATGCCGCGGACGCACGGCAACACGCTCGTGCCCTTCGCCCGGCTGGACCGTGTCGTCCACACCTCACATCCCCTGCACGTCCACCCCACGCGGGAGCCCACACCTGTGGAGCACGCCATCGGGGCGCACGTCGCCGCGCTCGTCGAGGACGGCGCCACCCTGCAGATGGGCATCGGCGCCATCCCGGACGCGGTGCTGCGACGCCTCGGGCAGAAGCTGGAGCTCGGCGTGCACACCGAGATGTTCTCCGACGGGCTGGTGGACCTGATCGCGACCGGCGCGGTCACCAATCGCCAGAAGGCGATCCATCGCGGGCGGATCGTGACCAGCTTCGTGGCAGGGTCCCCGGTGGTCTACGACTTCGTGCACGACAACCCGCTGGTCGAGTTCCATCCCTGCGACCGCACCAACGACACCACCCTCATCCGGATGAACCCGAAGGTCACCGCCATCAACTCGGCGATCGAAGTGGACCTCTCGGGGCAGGTCGTCGCCGATTCGATCGGGTTCTCGATCTACAGCGGCATCGGCGGACAGATGGACTTCATCCGGGGCGCCGCGCTGTCGGAGGGCGGCCTGCCGATCATCGCCCTGCCCTCAACCGCCGATCAGGGCCGGGCGAGCCGTATCGTCATGTCGGTACGCACGGGCGCGGGCGTCGTGACCACGCGGGGACACGTGCACTGGGTGGTCACGGAGTACGGGGCCGTCAATCTCTTCGGCTGTTCGCTGCGCCAGCGCGCCGAGCGCCTCATCGCGATCGCGCATCCCGACGTCCGCGGCGAACTGCAGCGCGAGTTCGCCGAAATCCGCCACGTGGTCCTGTCCACCGCCGTTCCCTCGACGGACTGACGGGCGGCCGGACGGAACGGGCCCGGCCTGGCCCGAGCAGGGCCCGACCGCGGACCTACCAGTGCCAGAGGATGCGGGCCGACGCGCCGTGGGCGCGGTACGATCGCCACTGGGACCCCAGCTGCACGAGACCCGGCAGGAGCGGCGTGTCCAGCGTGCCGGGCGACAGGGCGAAGTCGTCCACGTCGTAGGCGTCGTAGCGGTAGCCCAGGGCCAGCGCCAGTTGCGGGCCGAGCCCGCGGCGCACGTCCAGCCGCAGGTGCTGCAGCCGATTGATCACGGGCGGAAGCTGCGCCGGCGCCGGCAGCGACGACACGGCGGGCAGCAGGTAGGTGTAGCGGACGGCGCCATCCACGAGGTCCCAGGCCGCTCGCACCGTGGTGTCCGCCGCGGCCCGCACCTCGAGCGAGGCGCCGACGGTGTGTACGCCCTCGCGCACGTCAGTGGACCAGTCCCGCGTGATGTCGTCGAACTGCGGGCCCGGGTTCGCCTGGCGTGAGCGCTGGAGCGTGTCGTACTGCTCGTGCCCCCACGACGCCGAGGCGACGACGGGGGCCGCGAGCGTGAGGTCCACGCCGATCACCACGGCACGCAGGCCCGTCTCCTGAAGGCCGAGCGCCGCATCGGGACGGGACTCCCGCGCCTCGCTCAGCTGCGCGTTGAGCCCCAGCCACGACCGGGGGCTGACCTGGACCATCGCCGTGACGCGGTCTCGGACGCGGTCGGAGATGTCGAACTGCCGGAGCGACACCTGCTCGCCGATTTCGCTGAAGGCCTCTTCGCTGAAGCCCTCCCCCGTACGGACCGCGTGGTCGTACTGCAGCCGGAGCGAGCCCCAGGTGAAGCCGGTCCCGTCGACCGAGGCCCGGAGCACCTGCTCCACGGTCGTGTCGAGGAACCGGAAGGTCCGGTCGTCGCGCTCGCGCCCATAGCCCGCGCGCAGCGCCGTGAAGCGGGCCAGCGACCACGACGCGTCCACGTCGAGGAACTGCCGCGTGTAGCCGAACGGACGGCTGCCGCCGGTCGCCGACGTGGCCGGGGCGCCATCCAGCCGCACGTATGGGCCAACCGCGAACGGCGGCGTCCGGTTGTCGAGCTCGTACACCCGCACCTGCCCGTTCACCCAGAGCCTGGGCGTGGGGCGGCTCGTGACCCGGTAGAGCATGGACACGACCCGCGCGTCGCCTTCCGCTGTCGGTCTCGGCAAGGCGACCGGTGGGATGGCCGTGTTCACGGTGTGCGGCAGCAGCGCCGCGTCCTGCAGCCACGTGCTGAGCGATACGCTCGCGAAGGCCCGAGTCCGCGCCGGCAGCGCCACCGACCCCGATGCCGACACCCCGTGG
>JABFRY010000401.1 GCA_013140955.1 Acidobacteriota bacterium | reverse complement strand
CCACCTGCACCCATCCCCCTCGCACCGGGGGCTGCGCGATCGGAAGGACCCAGGCGGCTCGGAAGGTCGGCATGCGCCGGACTACTGGGGAGCCCGTGCGTGCTTGCCCTGCCGGCTGCGCGCCGCGTAGTTGCCGAGTTCGGGCGCAACCGAGGTGTCGCCCTCGGCGCGTGCGCTGGCGAGCGCCAGCATCCGGGGCACGGCACGCTCGCGAAAGACCGGGTCCCCGAGGATCTCGTAGTGCATGTTGCGGCGCTTGGCCGTGAAACCCGCGTCCTCGATATTGGCGACGATCTCGACTTCGTCCATGCAGTAGCTCGCTCCCGCGGCCCGGACGACGTTCTCCTCGATCATCACGCTGCCCATGTCGTTGGCGCCGAACGCCAGGCTCAGTTGCCCGACCTTGCCCCCCTGGGTCACCCACGACGCCTGCAGGTTGTCCACGTTGTCGAGCACGATACGGGCCAGCGCCAGCGTCCGGAGGTAGTCGACACCGGTGGCTTCGTGCCCCCCGAGGTCGGTGTGCTCGGGCTGATAGCTCCACGTGATGAACGCGGTGAAGCCGCCCGTCTCGTCCTGCAGATCGCGCAGCCGCATCATGTGCTCGATGCGCTCCTCGTCGGTCTCCTCGGTGCCGTACATCATGGTCGCCGTGGTCCGGAGTCCTGCGTGGTGGGCCTGGCGCATCACGTCGAGCCACTCGTCGGAACTCGCCTTGCCGTAACAGTTGAGGAGCTTGCGCACCCGGTCCACCAGAATCTCGGCCCCGCCGCCAGGAATGCTGTCGAGGCCCGCCTGCACCATCCGGTCGATCACCTCGGGGACGGGCACGCGGTTGAGTCGGGAGATGTGCAGCACCTCGGGGGGTGAGAGCGCGTGGAGCTTGAACTCGGGGTAGCGCTGCTTCACCGCCCGGAAGAGATCCTCGTACCAGGAGATCGGGAGGTCCGGGTTGTGACCGCCCTGCAGGAGGAGCTGTCCCCCCCCGACCGCGATGGTCTCGTCGATCTTGCGGAAGATTTCCTCGAACCCGAGCACGTACCCATCGGCCGCCCCGACGGGCCGATAGAATGCGCAGAAGCTGCACCGCGCGACGCACACGTTCGTGTAGTTGACGTTGCGGTCGATGATGTAGGTCACCTGGCGGTCGGGATGCTTGCGCGCGCGAATGGCATCAGCCAGTCGCCCGAGCAGGTGCGTGGACGCCCCGCGGTAGAGCGTCAGGGCTTCCCGTGCGTCGATACGCTCTCCCGCGAAGACCTTGCGTGCGACTGCGTCCACCATCTCTCGTGTCCAGTGGGGCCGGCGTTCCGCCCCCGGCATGTCGGCGTGTCAGAAGAATTCGACCAGGCGGCGACGGGGCGCCAGCCCGAGATCCACGGCGAAGTCGAGGAACCGCTGCAAGCCCGCCACCTCCGCCTCGCCGAGCAGGTAGCGCACATTATCCCTCAGGTACCGCGCCGCCTTCTCCGCCACCCGGGCGTCGCCCTGTGCGTACTCCGCGGCGATGGCCTCGGTGGCGCCTACCCCCTCGGTTCGTGCCGCCTGCAGCGCCCCGACGAGGTCGGCATCCGCGGTCCCCTGGCGCCCGACCCATGCCGCATAGACAAACGGCAGCCCCGTGAGCGCTGTCCACTCCGATCCGAGGTCCACCTTCAGCAGCCCGAGCGAGGCGTGATCCAGGTCGAAGGCCGGGTCGCCGATGAGGAGCGCGGCGTCGGCGACCTGCAGCATCGCCTCCACGTCGGGTCCATGCGGGACGAATACCGGGTCGATGTCGAAGCGGTGGCGGCACAGGATCTTCGTCAGGGCCACCGACGTGCGGGAGCTCGTGTCGAGCGCGATCCGCCGGACGGCCGACAGGGGCACGCGGCTGAAGAGCGCGACCGAGGCCACGGCCCCGTTCGAGACGATCCCCACGCCCGGCACCAGACGATAGTCAGGGTCGGACAGATACTCGACCGACGGAATCAGGCCGAGGGCGACCTGGCGTTCCGCGAGCAGGCGCGCGCAGACGGCGGGGCGGTCGTACCTGACGTCCCAGCGCGCGGGATCCAGGTCGAGCGCCCAGGTCAGCGGTCGTGCATTGAGATATCCCACGGCCCCCAGGGCCGTCCGGGACATCAGGGCAGCCTCGCGAAGCGTCCGTCCCGCTCCCTCGGCGTGAATCCGGCCGCCTCGATGTTGCGACGCAGTTCCTCGAGGGGCGCCCGCCGGCGCCCCTCGGGTGCCTCGTCGGACGCAGACACGCCACCGAGATCGTCGGCGCCGAAGGTCAGGCTCACCTGCGCGAGCTTGACGCCGTGCCGGCGCCAGTCGACCTGGATGCTGGGTACGCCGGGTGCGGCCAGGCGCGCCAGGGCGACGCGTCGGATGTCCTGGTACCCCGTCGTGGGCTGCCCAGCCGTCCGTCCGGGCGTGAGCGGGTCGATGACCTGCACCGAGCGGTCGCGGGCCTGCCGCGCCGCAATCCGCTGAAAGACCGCGAGCGGCTCCTGCCCGGGCTCCACACC
>JABFRY010000545.1 GCA_013140955.1 Acidobacteriota bacterium | reverse complement strand
CCTCCGGCTCGACGGCGCGGGAAACCGGTGCTCCAGGGTCATCGTCCGTCGATGCTCGGCATGGGTCCCGGTCACCCATGCCTCGGTCACGCCCCTGCGCACCGGTTTCCAGACTGACGCCGTCGCGCCGCTCGCAAGTCGGACCGCACCAGAGCACGACACCGAACCGCGCGAGCCGGAGGGCGCCCCAAGCCGTATGGCGCGGGGGGAGGCACCGCGCCGGCAGGCGCGGGAGGGAACGCTGCGCCGGCAGGCGCAGGAGGAAATCCCGCGCTGCCCGGTGCGTCAGCGTTCAGCCGGAAAGAGCACGCCCGGCGCGAGCTTGCCCGTCGGGTCCAGGGCGCGTTTCACCGCGCGCATCTGCGCCACGCCGCCCTCGCCGTAGAGCGCGAGGAGGAGCGCCTGCTTCACCGGGCTCTGTCCGACGCCGTGTTCGGCCAGCGGCGCGCCGCCCATCGTCATCACCTCGCGGGCGATCTCGGCCAGGGCCTCGCGGCCGGCGTGCACGTGCGCGGCGGTGGCCGGCACGACATTCGGGTGCAGGTTGCCATCGGAGATGTGACCCCAGATGGCGAACGGCAGGCCGCGTCGCTCGAACACCTGCCGGTACAGGCGGAGCGAATCGAGGACGCGGTCCCACGGCACCACCATGTCGCCGCCCGTCTTCTGCACCTCGGCCTCGCCCCGTGCCCGCGCGGCCGCGACGAGGCTGTTCACCGTGGAGGGCACCGCCTCGCGCATGGCGAAGATGCGCTCGGCCCCACGCGTATCGCCTGGCAGCACGACGTGTGGGTCGTCGCGCACACCGGCGGTGTCGAGCACGCCCTGCAAGGCCTCGAGGGTGGCCATCGCGCTGTCGGCACCGCCGCCGGCCACCTCCGCCTGCACGACGAGGATCACGGCGCCGTCTCGCGGCCTCGCCAGCCCGGCCTTCGCGAAGACGTCGTCCGGCAGCAGGCGCAGGGCGTTCGGGTCCACGTACTCGACGGCCGAAACGTCGAGGGCGCCGTGTCCCTGCCATGCGGCGTGGGCCGCGGTGCGCAGGCCGGCGGTGACGGCCACCGCCTGTGCGTCGTCGGCACACGTCACCACCGCGACGACCACCTGCGGCTTCGGGATGGCGCCCACCGTCACGTCCACGATCACGCCGAGCGTGCCCTCGGAGCCGACGAACAGGTCCACCGCGTCCATGCCGGACCGCGCGAAATACCCCGCCGAGAGCTTGGCCACGTCCGGCATCGTGTAGCCGGGCACGGGCACGCGCGTGGTGCCCGAGGGTGACACCAGGTCGAACCAGCCCTCGGGCGAGGCCGTCACCGCCCCGCGCTCGAGCGCGAGGACGGAGCCGTCGGCCAGCACCACGGTGAGCCCCAGTACCCAGCGGCGCGTCGAGCCGTACTTGAACGTGGCCGCGCCGGCCGCGTTGGTGGAGGCCGTGCCGCCCACGAAGGCGCCGTCGTAGGTGGGCGCGGGCGGGTAGAAGAGCCCCAGGCCGGCCAGGTGACGCTGCAGCGTGGCAAGGGGCACGCCCGCGCCAACCCGCACCTGGTGGGTCGGCTCCTGCGCCGGGCGCGCACCCACAGCACCGCTCTCGGGGACACTGCCCCCGGCCGCACCGCGCTCCGGTGCTCGCGCACGCACCGGACGCACCTCGAGGCCCGTGAGCGCGCGGGTGCTGAGCACGAGGCCGCCCCTGGGCGTGGCGCCGCCGGTGAGCGACGACTGTGCGCCCACGGGCAGCACCTGGCGCGCCGCGGCGACCAGCGCCGACACGTCCTCGAGCGTCGCGGGGAAGGCCACGCCGTCGGCATGGCCGCCAGGCACGTGCGCGGCATCGTCGAGGAACGACGCCACGGTGTCGGACGTGCGGTCGATGTGCGGGGCGGGGGCCGCAGCCGAGCGTCGCGCGACGAGCTGGTACGTGGCCATGGCGGTCAGGGCTGCGGGACGGCGTCATCCTGGACGGCGTCATCCTGGACGACGTCACCTTGGACGACGGCCGCCTGCGCCGCGGCCTCTTCTGCCAGCCACGCATCGAAGTCGTCGGCCGTCATCACGTCGTAGAAGCCGCGCATGCGGTAGTGGGCCAGGCCGCACAGCTGCGAGCAGACGATCTCCCAGCTGCCGATCCGCGTGGGCGTGAACCACACCGTCTGGAGCGTGCCGGGGATGGCATCCTGCTTCACGCGCATCTCCGGCAGCGCGAAGCTGTGAATGACGTCCTTGCTCGACAGGTGCACGATGACGGGCCGATCGACGGGCATGGCCAGCTGGTTGATGGTGACCAGGTCGTCGCGGCCGGCCGCGTCCGTCGGGTCGAGTCCCAGCGGGTTGTCTGGCGAGATGAGCGCGGGACTCGCGAGCCCGAACACGCCGTCCGGTCCCGGGTAGTGCACGTTCCACGCGAACTGCTCGGCCACCACGCGCACTTCGGTGGAGCCGGCGGCATCCGGGAAGTTGGTGACGCGCGCGCTGTACGCGGGAATCGAAAAGAAGACGAGGAGGACAACCTCC
>JABFRY010000194.1 GCA_013140955.1 Acidobacteriota bacterium | reverse complement strand
GGTCCGGCTGCGCCTGGGCGACCAGTACCTGACCGCGGTGATCACGGCCGACGCCGTGCAGGCCCTGCGCCTGCGCCGCGGCGAGGACGCGCTGGCCATCATCAAGTCCACCGAAGTGATGATCGCGCGGGCAACTCCGCCCGCTCCCCCGGTCCGGCCGGCACGCCGGACGCGGGGCACGTAGGCCCGCACCAGGCGGGCAGGCTGCACTCTGACCGGACGGCACGACGCACATGTGGGGAACCAACACGAGATTCTGGAAGGTGGCCGAGGCCGCGGGGCAGAGCAACGCGTTCGGCGGCGTGTTCTACACGGGAGCGGCCGGCCGTGAGCTGTACCTGACGCCGGCCGAGCACATGGAGCTCTTCCTCTTCGACGAGGAGACCGCCCGTGACCTCGGCATGATGCCGGAGAAGAAGAGCGCCTACGAACGCACGCACTTCTCGGCCGGCTTCGACCCGGCCCGCCGCACCCTCTTCGAACATCGCGGCCTGGTGGACCTCGTGCTCCAGCAACGGGACGGCGGGGTGATCTCCTCCTACGCCAGGGACATGCTGGTGCGCGCGGTGCTGCTGCCGGAGCGGACGCCGGAGGGCATCGACGATCGCCACCGCATCGTCCGCGCCCTCCAGGACCGGGCCAGGCGGCGCCGGCTCGACGACTTCTTCTCGAACGCGCACCTCGAGAACAAGTCGGAGGGCGGCAACGAATCGTTCCTGCAGACGTTCTCGACCATGGTGTCGAGTCGCCACCAGGTGATCGGCGAGCGGGAGTACGCCGCGGCCCGCAACTTCGCGCGCATCATGCGCGAGCTGGCCACCGATCCCGCGACCCATTCCATCTACTCGTTCCTCCGCGAGGAGTGCCGCGACGGTCTCTTCACGCTCAACGAGCTGATCGCGGCCCGCACGATGCACTTCACGCTCTCGGGAGGCCTCACGACGGGCCGTGCCGAGTGGAGCAACGTGCCGGAGCCAGTGGGCCTCGACCCCATCCCGGTGAGTGGCGTGACCAGCCCCGAGGACGACCGTATCGAGCTGGATGCCCTGCGGCGCTCGTTCATCGAGACGATGCTCCGCAGCTACCAGCACAAGTACCAGCTCGAGTCCATCCTCGCCCTGCGCAACCTCGGCCTGCTCGAGGCGCTGGTGCACTACGTCAACTACACCGAGGCCGACACGCAGCCGTGGTGCCTGCCCGAGATGGTCGAGAGCCGCGAGCCGTTCCTCGAGCTGCACGGCTATCGCCATCCGATGTTCCTCGACGAGGGCGTGGTGCAGGACCGGCTCGTCGTGGACGGCGACTCGCTGATCAACGTCCTCACCGGCGCCAACAGCGGTGGCAAAACGCAGCAGCTCCGGTCCCTCGCGCAGCTCATCACGCTGGCTCACGCCGGCCTGCCGATCCCGGCCGAGCGCGCGCGGATGTCGATGGCCTGGTCGCTCCACAGCAACTTCGGCGGCAAGGACGACTCGGCCAAAGGCCGCTACGAGAAGTCGCTCACGCGGTGGATGGAGGACATCCTGTCGAAGGTGAGCCGGTCGGTCGTGTTCTCCGACGAGTCCAACGACGGCACGTTCGTGGAAACTGGCGTGAAGCACTCGCTGCAGGCGCTGCGCACGCTGTCACGGCGCCGGGTGATGACGTTCCTCACCACGCACTACCACGAGATCGCCGAGCAGCTGGGCGAGACAGTGCCGTCGGGGCGCAACCTGCACGTGGTATCGGGCAAGAACGCCGACGGCACGCTGAGCCACACTTACCGCATCGCCCTCGGCCACGATCCCAACAGCTATGGCGAGGAGACGGCCATCGCCGTGGGATTCACCCAGGAGAATCTCGACCGCATCGCCGACCAGCAGATTGCCGACACCCGTCCGGCCGTGCACGGCGAGCGCGGCACGCACGTGCTGTTCGAGAAGCCAGGCCAGGAACCGCCTATCCCTTGACGGTCCAGCCGCGCGCGACGAGCGCCCGGCGCACCGTGTCGCGGACGTCGCCCTGCAGTTCCACGGTGTCGTCGGCGACGGTGCCGCCCGTCCCACACGTGCGCTTCAGATCGCCGGCCAGCGCCTTCAGGAACGGCTGGTTCCGCGGCAGGTCGAACACGACCGTGACGGCCTTGCCGCCCCGCCCCTTCTTTTCCAGCCTGAGCTTGGCCACCACGCGGTCGGGGACGGCCTCGTCCCGGGCGAACTGACGGCTGCAGTGGCAGTCGCGTTCCGGCCAGCCGCACGTGGCGCAGCGGCGGCCAATGTCGGTGGAGTAGACGGGGCGGGCGTTGCGGTCGGCCATCGGAGGGAGACATCCGCACTATAGCAGCCAGTGGCCCACGGGCCGGAGATGGCGTATCGTGTGCCCGCGCGGCGCCAGCGGTACCTGACGCGCGGCACCGGAACAGGAGCGAACGATGGCCACACGAACCTCCACGTCCAGGCGAACCATGTTGAAGCGGTCGGTGGCGGCGGTGGGCGGCGCGACCGCGCTGCTCGGCAGCGGCGGGCTGGGGGCCGCGC
>JABFRY010000053.1 GCA_013140955.1 Acidobacteriota bacterium | reverse complement strand
GCCCTCGCGCCAGGCGCGGCGGGCGGCAGCATACGCCCACGCGACCACGAGTGCGGTGAGCAGGCCCGACGACACGAGCGCCACCACCTCGAGCGGCTGGCCCTCGCCTGCCAGCAGCCCCCGCAGCGTCCGGAAGACGCCGGAGGTCGGCTCCGAGAACAGCACGTTGAGCGCCGTGCTCAACCCGTTGTAGGCGTAGATGGGATACGGAAAGTCGCCGAAGCGCTCGGTGGCCTCGGCCGAGTTCAATACGCTGAAACCGAAGCCCACCTCCTGTTCGAACATCGGCCAGCGGCCGCTGTTGAGCAGCCGGAATGCGAGATAGGCGACGCCGAACAGGCCCACCGCTCCCGCGTCGGCGATCCGGACCCCGGGGGCGCGCGCCACCCAGGCGGCCAGCACCAGCGGCACCAGCACGAGCCCCTGCTCCTTGAACCCCACGGCCAGCACCGTGAGCGCCACGAGCGCGGCGCCGTGCCACGCCCGGTGCGCGCGCTCCATGAGCATCCACGCCGCGAGGGCCACCGGCATGCCCACGGTCGTGTAGGCCAGCGGAATCTCGACGTTGTCGCGGAAGGCCGGCAGCGCGAGGAGCACGGCCACCGCGGTCATGGCCACTGCCGCGTCCAGGAGACCCCGCGGCCGCAGCTGGCGCACCAGCAGGCCCGCCAGCAGTAGCACCGGCACGATCTGCAGGAGCTTCACCAGCGCCAGCGTCGTGCCGAGCGTGCCCGCGTGGTGCCAGAACGCCCACAGGCTGGCATGGAAGAACGGGCGGTAGTAGGACGTCTGCGGATTGAAGAACGCCGCCGGCGAGGCGTTGCGCGACACGTCCTCGAACAGGGCCACGGCCTCGCTGACCGGAAACGGGGTGTGCCACAGCACGAGGCAGAGCCCTCCGACCAGGGGCGCGACCAGGGCAAGGGTCAGCATCTCCCACCGGCCGTCGCGGGGCGCGCCGTCCCCCTGTATCGTCGCAGGCTGGCTCACGAAGCGCTCATGGTACACCGCCGGGCCGCGTGCGATAATCGCGGCGCGTGACACCACCGCCGGTCGTCCCACGTCCGCTGGCCGGAGCCGTGCCAGGGAACGAGGGCCTGGCCGCGCTCCCTCCCCACCGCTCCGGGCGTGTCCTTTCGCCCTGCCCACGTCAGGACTGCCGCGCGGTACGCATCATCACGAGACCTGGACGCCGCCGCGCGTCCGCGTGACCGATGCCCGACCTCTCGCAGTGGCTCGCGCAGCAGACGTTGATCCAGGGCGGACTGCCCGTGCTGGCCGTCGCCCTCTTCGGCGCCCTGTGCGTGGGCACGGCCAAGGCCGGCCTCTCCGCAACGGCCACGCTCAACGTGGTGCTCATGGCGCGCGTGTTCGGCGCCAAGACGTCGGTGGGGCTCGTGCTGCCGCTGCTCATCGCGGCCGACATGATGGGCTTCTGGATCAACCGGCACGGCGGCTCCTGGCGCCGCGTGCTGCCGATGGCCCCGCCGGCGATGCTGGGCGTCATCGTCGGCGCGCAGCTGCTGGCCGTGATCGACAACGGCGTGGCCCGCGTGGTGATCGGCTGGATCATCATCGGCCTGCTCGCCTTCAAGCTGCTGCTCGACGCCCGGCGCGAGGCGCTGATCTCGCTCACCGAGCACCGCGCCTTCACCTGGGCGATGGGGTTCACGGCGGGCACGACGACGATGCTCGCCAACGCCGCCGGCCCGGTGATGGCCGTCTACCTGCTCGCGCAGCGCCTGCCCAAGAAGGAGTACCTGGGCGTCTGGAGCCGCTTCTTCCTGTTCATCAACCTGTTCAAGGTGCCGTTCAGCGCCAACCTCGGGCTCATCAGCCCGACCTCGCTCGCCACCAACGCGGTGCTGCTGCCCGGCGTGGTGGCCGGCATTCTGCTTGGATGGTGGTTGCTCACGCACATTCCGCAGGCGGCCTTCGAGTGGCTGCTCTTCGCGATGACGTTCGTGGCAGCGCTGTCGCTGCTGGTGGGGTGAGGGAGCAGGGCGTGGCGAGACGCCCGCGGCCCGTCATCAGGACGGGACCGCGGGTCCCAGCCGACCTGCTCAGCCGGCTGGTGTGTAGCCGAGCACCGACTTCAGCTCGAGGAACTCGCCGAAGGCGTGCTCGCCGAACTCACGGCCGTTGCCCGACTGCTTGTAACCACCGAAGGGCACGCTGATGTCCAGTCCGGCGTTGTTGATGCTGATGTAGCCCGCGCGGATCCGCCCCGCCACGCGCCTCGCACGCTCGATGTTGCGGCTCTGGACGTATCCGCCGAGGCCGTACTCGGTGTCGTTGGCGAGTGCGATGGCGTCGTCCTCGGTCTCGTACCCGATGATGCTCAGCACGGGGCCGAAGATCTCCTCGCGCGCAATCGCCATGTCATTGGTAACGTCACGGAACACGGTAGGTCTGACGAAGTACCCCCCGCCCGCGCCCTCGGGACGGCCTGGTCCTCCCGTCACGAGCGTCGCGCCCTGCGCCAGGCCCTTCTCGATGAGCCCCTGCACCTTGGTCCAGGCCGCCTCCGAGATGACCGGGCCCATGCGGGCAT
The DNA here is from genome assembly GCA_013140955.1 of Acidobacteriota bacterium. Taxonomy (GTDB): domain Bacteria; phylum Acidobacteriota; class Vicinamibacteria; order Vicinamibacterales; family UBA2999; genus JABFRY01. The sequence goes on along the minus strand of JABFRY010000053.1, from coordinate 5,486 downwards.
CGGCGGTCGGGTCCCCCGGCGTCCACGTCTCGGCCGCCTCCTTCGCGATGCGGCACGCCTCGTCGAGCAGCCGGTTGGGCACCAGCATGCGCGTCGGGGCCCGGCACGACTGGCCCGAGTTCATCATCACGGCGTTCACGTTGCCGGTGACGGCGGCCGCCAGGTCGGCGTCGTCGAGCACCACGTTGGGACTCTTGCCCCCGAGTTCCTGGTGCACGCGCTTCACGGTCTGGGCGGCGTTGCGCGCCACCTCGATGCCCGCGCGCGTCGAGCCGGTGATCGACACCATGTCGATGCCGGGATGGGCGGCCAGGGCCGTACCGACCACGGGCCCCTCTCCGTGCACGAGGTTGAAGACGCCGGGCGGCACGCCGGCCGCGTCGATGACCTCGGCCAGCAACTGACCGGAGAACGGCGCGATCTCGGACGGCTTGAGCACCACCGTGCAGCCGACGGCGAGCGCGGGGGCGACCTTGGCGCACATCTGGTGCACGGGCCAGTTCCAGGGCGTGATGAGTCCGCACACGCCGATCGGCTCGCGCAGCACGCGGGCCTGCCCCTTGTCCTCCTCGAACTCGTAGGTGCGGAGGATGGCCGCGGCCGAGCGGAAGTGCCGGGGCCCGAGCGCCGCCTGGGTGTTGCGCGCCAACCACGTGGGCGCGCCCATCTCCTCGGTGATCGCCGCGGCCATGTCGTCCAGTCGGGCCTCGAGGCCGTCGGCAATGCGTTCCAGCGCGGCCACACGCGCCTCTCGGGTCGTGGCCGACCAGGTCGGGAAGGCGCGGCGGGCCGCCTGCACGGCGTCGTCCACGTCGTCGGCCGATCCGGCGGCGACGTGCCCGTTGACGGTGCCCGTGGCCGGATTGACGACGTCGAGCGTCTTCGGGTGCCGTGGCGGCACCCACTTCCCATCGATATAGAACGTCACACACTCACGCATGCCTGCTCCTGACCCTGTGTCCCCCTGTCCCGGGCGCCGGTGCCGGCCACCGGTGTCGGCCGAGGCGGATTCTCGACAATTATGCGCCACCAGATGCCGGCCACTCCTGCCCGGAGCGGCGGCGCCACGGGACAGACGCGGGTGAAATGGCGTAACGTAGGAGGGCGCCGGTCGTCCCGGCGCTCCCGGCATTCATCGTCACCGCCACGCAGCACGACCGGCACGCTCCGGAACGGCCTCTGCCGTCCCTCTGCCGGACGGCGCGGTGGCATCTCACCACAGGAACCCGCATGCTCCGCATCCCGCCCAGGCGTCCCGATTGCGTCGGACCCGTTCGTCTCGTGTGCCTGCTCTCCCTGCTCGCAGTCGTCGCGGCCGGATGCGGGGATGCCGCGCCGGCCGGGGAGGCGGGCGGCCCACCGGGCGGGGCCTTCCCGCCGATGCCCGTGCAGATGCTGACGCTGACGGCGTCCGAGGTGCCGAACACCTCGGAATACGTGGCCACGATCCGGTCACTCCGCTCGACGACGGTGCAGCCACAAGTCGAGGGCCTCGTCCGCGAGCTCTTCGTCCGGGCGGGTGACACGGTACGGCAGGGGGATCCCCTGCTTCGCATCGACGAGGACCGGCAGCGCGCCACCGTGGCGGCCACCGAGTCACAGATCGCGGCGCGGGAATCGGACCTCGTCCTGGCCCGGCAGCAGCGCACGCGCGCCGAGCGCCTGGTCGAGGCGGGTGCCGTCAGTCAGGCCGAACTGGAGCGCACGGAGGCAGCCGTCCGGTCGGCCGAGTCACAGCTCGCCGCGCTGCGGTCGCAGGTCGAGGAGGGGCAGGTCGAACTCCGGTACTACCGCGTCACCGCCCCCGCCTCGGGCACCATCGGCGACCTCGCGGTGCGCGTCGGCGACCGGGTGACGCCCACGACCGAGATCACGACGATCGACCAGGCCGGAGGCCTCGAAGCGTACGTGCACATACCCCTCGAGCGGGCCGCCGCGCTTCAGCCGGGCCTGATGGTGGAGCTGCTCGACGCCGACGGCGAGGTGGTGTCGGCCAGCCCGATCACGTTCGTGGACTCCCGCGCCGACGACGCCACACAGACCGTGCTCGTGAAAGCCACGATCACGGGCCCGCCGTCCTCGCTCCGCGTGATGCAGTACGCGAGGGCGCGCGTGGTCTGGAGCCGCGAGCCACGGCTCACGATTCCGGTGGTGGCCGTGACGCGTATCAGCGGCCAGTTCTTCGCGTTCACGGCGCAGCCGGCCGATGGCGGGCTCGTGGCCCGGCAGACGCCGATCTCCGTCGGCGCGGTGGTGGGCAACGACTACGTCGTCGAGGGGGGCCTCGACGCGGGCGCCCGGGTGATCGTGTCCAACATCCAGAAGCTGGGCGACGGCGTGCCTGTGACGGCGGCGGAGTAGTCATGCTGGCGGATACGTTCATTCGTCGGCCGATTCTCGCCACCGTCTGCTCGCTCGTCATCGTGCTGGCGGGCGCACTCGTCATTCCTGGCATGCCGGTGGCGCAATACCCCCAGGTGGCCCCGCCCACGGTGACGGTCACCGCGGTCTATACGGGCGCCGACTCGGAGACGGTGGAAACGGCCGTCACGACGCCGCTCGAACAGGCGATCAACGGCGTCGAGGGCATGCTCTACATGTCGTCGTCGAGCACGAGCAGCGGCTTCAGCCAGATCAACGTGACGTTCGACGTCTCGCGCAACCCGGATCTTGCCGCCGTGGACGTCCAGAACCGCGTGAACCAGGCGCTCGGGCGCCTCCCGGCCGAGGTCCGCCAGATCGGCGTCACCGTGCAGAAGGCCGCAGCCGGCTTCGTGCTCGCGGCGGGCATCTACGCGGAGCACGGCGAGTACGACTCGCTCTTCATGTCGAACTACGTGGACGTCTACGTGAAGGACGCGCTCAAGCGCGTGCCCGGCGTGGCCGACGTCATCATCTTCGGCGAGCGCAAGTACTCGATGCGCCTGTGGCTGGATCCGGCTCGGCTGGCGGCGCGCAGCCTCACGGCCGGCGACGTGGTGAATGCGCTGCGCGAGCAGAACGTGAACGTGGCGGCCGGCAGCGTCGGCGGCTCGCCTGCCAGGGCCGGGCAGGCGTTCGAGATCAGCGTGCGTGCCGCCGGACGCCTGCGCGAGCCCGACGAGTTCGACGACATCGTCATCGAGGCCGGCGCGGGCGGCGCCCTCGTGCGGCTGGGCGACGTCGGGTCGGCCGAACTCGGCGCCGAGACCTACTCCTCGGTCCTGCGGTTCCAGGGCCAGGACGCCGTGGGCTTCGGCCTCACGGCCCTGCCGACGGCCAACGCCCTCGACGTGAGGCAGGGCGTGGATGCGGAGATGGCGCGCCTGGCCGCGTCCTTCCCGCCCGGGCTCCGGTACAACATCGCGTTCGACACGACCACCGTGGTCGAGGAGTCGATCGCCGAGGTGCTCCAGACGCTGGCCGAGGCGCTCGGCCTCGTGGTGCTGGTGATGTTCGTGTTCCTCCAGAGCTGGAGGGCCACGCTGATTCCCGCGCTGACGATTCCGGTGTCGCTCATCGGCGCCTTCGCGTTCGTGAACCTGCTGGGCTTCTCCATCAACACGCTGACGCTGTTCGCGATCGTGCTCGCCACGGGCGTCGTGGTGGACGATGCCATCGTCGTGATCGAGAACGTCGAGCGTCACATCCAGGAGTACGGCAAGTCGCCCCTGCAGGCGGCCTCGGACGCGATGAAGGAGGTGTTCGGTGCGGTCATCGCGACGGCCCTCGTGCTCATCGCCGTCTTCGTGCCGGTGGCCTTCTTCCCTGGCACGACGGGCCGCCTGTACCAGCAGTTCGCGCTCACGATCGCCTTCTCGGTGGCCATCTCCGCGTTCAACGCGATCACGCTCACCCCGGCGCTCTCGGCCCTGCTGCTCCGCCACGGCGGACTGGGCCGGGGCGCCATCTTCGGGGCCGTGGAGCGGGTCATCGGCGCGGGCACGAACCTGTACGTGCGGGTGGTCGGCGGACTCCTGCGCGTCCGGTGGGCAGTGGTCGTGGTGTTCCTCGGCCTGCTGGGCGCCACGTGGGTCGTGTACCAGCGGGTGCCGCAGGCGTTCGTCCCCGAAGAGGATGCTGGGTACTTCATCTCCATCGTCCAGGCGCCCCCCGGAGCCTCGCTGGAATACACGACCGACGTGCTGCGCGATGCCGAGGCCATCCTGCTGTCGACACCGGAAGTGGCCTCGGTGTTCTCGATCGCCGGCTTCAGCTTCACGGGCAGCGCCCCCAACCAAGGCCTGATCTTCACGCTGCTCAAGCCGTTCGCGGAGCGGGCGGCCCCCGAACAGCAGATGAGCGGCCTGCTGCCAATCCTCCGGGGACGCCTGTTCGGCATCGAGGACGGTCTCGTCATTCCGTTCGCGCCGCCGGCCATCGACGGGCTCGGCAACTTCGGCGGCTTCAGCTTCCAGGTGCTGGACCAGGGCGGTGGGGGCAGCGTGCAGGACCTCGGCGCGGCGGTGCAGGCACTCGTGGGCGCGTCGGCGGAGTCCACGGGGGTCACGGGGCTGTTCAGCAGCTTCACCGCCAACGACCCGCAGCTGCTCGTGGAGATCGATCGCGACAAGGCCCAGAGCCTGGGCCTGTCGATGAACGAGATCACCAGCGCGATGCAGATCTTCCTGGGCTCGGCGTACGTCAACGACTTCGACCTCAACAACCGTGCGTACCGTGTGTACGTGCAGGCCGATCAGGCCTTCCGCTCGGCGCCCTCGGATCTGGGCCAGTACTACGGACGCACGACCGACGGCGCCATGGTGCCGCTGGCCAATGTGGTGACCGTGCGGGAGACGACCGCACCCCAGGTGATCAGCCACTTCAACCTGTTTCGATCCGCCGAGGTGAGCGGCGCTGCCGCGCCGGGCGTGAGTTCCGGCCAGGCGCTGGCCGAGATGGAGCGCCTGGCGGGCACGGCCCTGCCGGCCGGGTTCGGCTACGCCTGGTCGGGTATCTCGTTCGAGGAGGTGCAGTCGGGCGGACAGTCGGCCGCCATCTTCGCCGTCGGCGTGGTGCTCGTGTACCTGACACTCGCGGCGCAGTACGAATCGCTCGTCCTGCCCTTCATCGTGCTGCTGGGTGTGCCGCTGGCCGTGCTCGGCGCCCTCTCGGCGCAGTGGATGCGGGGGCTGCAGAACGACCTGTACTGCCAGATCGGCCTCGTCCTGCTGGTGGGGCTCGCGGCGAAGAACTCCATCCTCATCGTGGAGTTCGCCGAACAGCTCAGGGAGAAGGGCCTGTCAGTGGTGGACGCGGCCATCGCGGCCGCCCGCATCCGGCTGCGACCCATCCTGATGACGTCGCTCGCCTTCATCCTCGGCGTGATGCCCCTGGTGTTCGCCGAGGGCGCGGGGCAGGCGGGCCGGCACTCGGTGGGCACGGCCGTCGCCGGGGGCATGCTGTTCGCCACGTTCCTCAACGTCCTGTTCATTCCGGTCCTGTACGTCGTGGTGCGCTCGGTCGGCCGGGGCGGACGGCACGTGGCGGCGGCACTGGTGGTCGTG
>JABFRY010000445.1 GCA_013140955.1 Acidobacteriota bacterium | reverse complement strand
GTCTTCGACCCCCTGTTCACCAACATGATCGCCGCCGGCGAGGCGGGCGGCATCCTGGACACGATTCTCAAGCGCCTGGCGACCTACATCGAAAAGGCCGTCAAGCTGAAGAACCAGGTGCAGTCGGCCATGGTGTATCCGGTGGCGGTCATCGTCATTGCCGCGGTGGTCGTGGGCGTCATCCTGTGGAAGGTGATTCCGACGTTCGCCAACCTGTTCGCCGGTCTCGGCGCCGAACTGCCCCTGCCGACGCGCATCGTGATTGCCCTCAGCAACGGCCTGGTGCGTTTCATGCCGTTCATCCTCGTCGGCATCGGCGCGGCGGTCTTCGGCGTGAAGTCGTACTACGGCACCGAGAACGGGCGGAAGGTCATCGACCGGCTGATGCTCAAGATGCCGATTCTCGGCCTGCTGCTGCGGAAGATTGCGGTCGCGCGCTTCTGTCGCACGCTGTCGACCCTGCTGGCGTCCGGCGTGTCGATTCTCGAGGCGCTGGACATCACCGCCCGCACCTCGGGTAACGCCATCGTGGAAGGCGCCATTCTCGAGACGCGGAAGAGCATCGAGCAGGGCGACACCATCGCCGCGCCCCTGCGGGAGACGGCCGTGTTCCCGTCGATGGTCGTCCAGATGATCGGCGTCGGCGAGACGACCGGCGCGCTCGACACGATGCTGGGCAAGATCGCAGACTTCTACGAGGAGGAAGTGGACATCGCGGTCGCGGGCCTCCTCACGCTGCTCGAGCCGCTCATGATCGCCTTGCTCGGCGGCATCGTCGGCGGCATCGTGATCGCGATGTACATGCCGATCTTCAGCCTGATCAGCAAGCTCACCGGCTGACGACATCCGCACGATGCAGGCACGGCTGTCCCAGTCCGCCCTCCCCGCCGCACGGGTCGTCGTCGGCACGCTGTTGCTCGGCTCGGCGGCCCTCGTGGCCGCCAGCGGGCCCGGGGGCGTGCCCGTGGGGCTCCTGTTCGGCCTGGCCGGGCTCACCTACGGGGTGAGCCTGGCCGCCTTCCTGGCCCGCGCCCTCGTGGTCCGCCGGCCGTGGCTGCTCGATGTCCAGCTGTGGTCGGATGCGCTGGTCGTCACGGCCTTCGTCCATCTCACCGGAGGCATCACCAGCTACTTCACCACGCTGTACGTGCTGCCGATCATCGCGGCCAGCACCATCCGCTTTCGCGGGGGCGCGCTGCGGGTCGCGGGCTGGAGTGCGGTGCTCTACGCGCTGGTCGTCCTGGGGCAGTACGCGCGAGCGGCCGGCTACGACCTGCCCGGCGGTGCCGCGCAGGTCGAGGCCGCGCTGCCCGGCGTGCGATTCGCGCAGGTCGCCGTGGCGACCAACCTGCTGGGCTTCATCGCGGTGGCCCTGCTCGCGGGTTCGCTGGCCGAGCGGCTGCGCGCCGCCGACGCCCGTCTCGACCGGGCGTCACACCAGATCAAGGATCTCCGGGCGTTCACCGAGGTGATCGTGGACAGTCTGCCGAGCGGCCTCGTCACGACGGACATGGCGCACCGCGTGCTGACGTTCAATCGGGCGGCGGCCACCATCACGGGCATTGCGCCGGAACGGGCCCTCGACCAGGCGGCGGCCGACCTCTTCCAGCTGTCGGACGCCGTGCGTGAGGACCTGGCGCGCCTGGACGGACGCGTGCTGCGGACGGAGGTGCCCTTCGTCACCGCATCGGGCCGGCACATCGAAGTGGGGCTGTCGGCGAGCGTCATCGGCCTCCCGGAGGGGGGCCGCGGCTGCCTCTTCACCTTTCAGGACATCACCGACATCCGCCGCCGGGAACGCAATGCGCGACGGCAGGAGCGGCTGGCGGCCCTGGGCGAGATGGCCGCCGGCATTGCCCATGAGATTCGCAACCCCCTCGCCTCGATGTCCGGCTCCATCCAGGTTCTCCGGCAGGAGCTGCCGCTCGGGCAGGACCACGCGCAGTTGTTCGACATCGTGTTGCGCGAGTCCGAGCGGCTCGACGACACCATCGGATCGTTTCTGGCCTACGCGCGTCCGCAGCGCCTGCCTCCGGTGACCGTGGACGTGGGGCGCGCCGCCCACGACGTGGCGGCCATGCTCGGGGGCGCCGCCGAGTGCGGGCCCCACCACCGGATCGAGGTGGACGTGCCCACGAGCCCGGTGCCCTGCGAGATCGACGAGCGCCAACTGCGCCAGGTGCTCTGGAACCTCGGCACCAACGGCCTGAGGGCCATGACCGACGGCGGTACCCTGCGCCTCGGTGTCGGCACCGGGGAGGCGGACGCGCGCCCCGTGATCGTCCTGACGGTGGCCGACACGGGCCGAGGGATTCCTTCCCAGGACCTGGACGGCATCTTCCAGCCGTTCCGCAGCAGCTTTCCGCGGGGGATGGGGCTCGGCCTCGCCGTCGTGCACCGCCTGGTCACCGAATGGGGCGGCGCGATCCAGGTGACGTCCGACGTGGGACGCGGCACCACCATGGAGGTCCGGCTGCCGGCGCGCGGGGCCGGCACGCAGGACGCCACCGCAATGCCC
>JABFRY010000107.1 GCA_013140955.1 Acidobacteriota bacterium | reverse complement strand
AGCCCGAGGGCCGGCCCAGGGAGGCCGGCGTGATCGCGTCGAAGAAACCCGTCACCGTGGCCTACAGGGTACAGGCTCCCGCCCGTCCCCGGCCACGGCGCCAGGCACCCGCGTCGCGGCACCATGCGACCGCGCACGGCCTGCGCTGCGGCGTAACATGTCGGCCACTGGCAGAGGCAAGGAGGCCCACTGTGATGCGCTCCCGATATCGATACACCGTGCTTCCGGCCGCGTTGGTGGCGCTGGCCGTCGCTCTTCTTCTCGTGCGGACCGGGCTGAGCGCGCCCGAAGCGCCCCGTGGTGTGCCGCAGTTCGAGTGGGATCCGACCTTCCCGAAGATGCCCTCCGGACAGATGCTGGGCGCGGTCATCGGTGCGCACGTCGATGCCAAGGACCACATCTGGATCGTGCACCGGTCGCTCGGCACCGGCACCGGGTCGCTCACCGCGTTCCAGCGTGCCGCCGAGTTCAACCCGCCGCGCGCGGAGTGCTGCATCCCGGCGCCGCCGGTCGTCGAGTTTGACCAGGCGGGCCGCGTGGTGTCCTCGTGGGGTGGCCCGGGTACCGGATTCGAGTGGCCGTCTGGCGAGCACGGCATCTTCGTGGACCATCAGGACAACGTGTGGATCGGGTCCAACGGCCAGGGCCGCCGCACGGGGCCGCCAGGCGCAGTGGCGCAGGCAGGCGCCGAGCAGACCGACACGCAGGTCCTCAAGTTCACGCGTGCCGGGAAGTTCCTGATGCAGATCGGCAAGCAGAACGTGCACGGCGGCAACGACGACACGCGCAACATGCTTCAGCCCACAGGGATCTTCGTGGATCCGTCGAATAACGAGGTGTATGTCTCCGATGGTGAGCACGGCAACCACCGCCGCGTCATCGTGTTCGACGGCGCCACCGGTGCGTATAAGCGGATGTGGGGGGCCTACGGGAATAAGCCCGAGGATGCCGACCTGGGTGACTACAAGCCCACGGACCCGCCCGCCAAACAGTTCCGATACCCGCACGGCGTGGAGCTGTCGAAGGACGGGCTCGTCTACGTGGCCGATCGCTCGAACAACCGCGTGCAGGTGTTCCGGAAGGACGGCACGTTTGTCAGCGAGGTCGTGATTGCGCCGAAGACGCTCTACCCGGGGTCCGTGGACGACATCGCGTTTTCAGCCGACGCGCAGCAGCGCTTCATGTACGTGGCCGACAACATGAACAAGCGGGTGTGGATTGTGGACCGTCAGTCGCTGGCGATCCTCGGCCGCTTCGGCGAGGGCGGCAACCACGGCGGCCAGTTCAACATGCCGCACAGCATCGCGACCGACAGCAAGGGGAACATCTACGTGACCGAAACGCTGGAAGGCAAGCGCATCCAGCGTTTTCTCTTCAAGGGCGTCAAGTAGCCGTTGGACCCACGCGCAGCCCGATCGCCTGCATCAGTGCCAGCGCGTTGCTCCGTGTGACCGGGCCGGGCCGCATCCGGTAGTCGAAGTGGATCTGTCCGTCCTCGAACTGGTCCTCGAAGTGAACGTTGGCGGCGCGCGGCGTGATCTGGTCCACGATACCCGCCAGGGCCATGTCGTGTGTGGTGACCAGCCCGATGGCCCCGCGGTCGAGCAGATCCTTCAGCACGCCGGTGCCCCCCGCCAGCCGGTCGTGCGAGTTGGTGCCGTGAAGCAGCTCGTCGAGCAGGAACAGGAGCGGTGCCGGTCCCGCCGCCAGGTCGGCCAGCTCCCGCAGCCGGGTGATCTCCGCGTAGAAGCGCGACCGTCCATCCTGAATGGAATCCTGCACTCGCAGTGTTGCCCCGATCGCGAGTGGCGTCAGGGTCAGCCGCGTGGCCCGCACGGGCGCACCCGCGAACGCCAGCACGGCGTTGACGCCCACCGATCGGAGCAGCGTGCTCTTGCCCGACATGTTCGAGCCGCTGACGACCAGGAGCTGCGCGGGGTGGCCCAGGCGCACGTCGTTGCGCACCATCTGCGCGGCGGGCAGCAGCGGATGCCCGAGGCCGTTCGCTTCGAAGGTCGCCGGACCATCCGCCAGCGTGGGGAAGGGATCGTCCGGGTGTTCGTACGCGTAGGTAGCGAGTGAGCTGAGGGCCTCCACATCGCCCACGGCTGTGAGCCACGCCACCACCTGCACCCCATGCCGGCGGCGCCACCGCTCGACGGCGAAGGCCAGGTGCGGCCCCCACAGCACAAAGGCCGCGATGAAGCCGAAGATGACGTTGTGCTGCCAGTCGTGTTGCTCGCTCAGCCGCTGCAGCCGACGGATCGCGCGCGAGGCGCCTTCGCCCTCGGTGATCGACGCCGTGCTGCGCGTGAGGCGAGTCGACGTGAACGAGGCCTGCTCCAGATGTGTCAGCGCGTGGGTGAGCACGTCGAGGTCGCGAACGGGCTGGCCCGCGCCGTGCAGCACGGTCGTCACACCCTTGCCCACGAGACCCGAGAAGCCGATCACGAGCAGCAGCGCCACGCCGGCGGGCCACGCAGGACCGCCGAGGAGCCAGGTGGCGATGGAGCCGATCG
>JABFRY010000526.1 GCA_013140955.1 Acidobacteriota bacterium | reverse complement strand
GTGCCCGGTCCCGGCACGGTGCCCGCCCCCGGTCCGGCGCCCGACGTGGCGCCCGCAGGCATCGCCTGCGAAGCGTGTCCCTACCCGTACCCCAGCCGCTACCTGCCCCTCAGCGTCTACGGGCAGGACGTGCGCATGGCCTACATGGACGTGGCCGCGTCCGGCACGGCCAACGGGCACACCGTCGTGCTCCTGCACGGCAACAACTTCGCGGGCTTCTACTTCGGCGGCCTCATCGACGCCCTGCGCGCGGCGGGCTTCCGCGTCGTGGTCCCCGACCAGATCGGCTACGGCCGGTCGTCCAAGCCGGCCATTCCGTACACGCTGCACGACATGGCGCGCAACACGCGACGCCTGCTCGAGCACCTGGGCATCGCCCGCGCAATGGTGGTGGGGCACTCGATGGGCGGCATGGCCGCGGCGCGCTTCGCCACGCAGAACGGGGACATGACGGAGCGGCTGGTCCTCTACAACCCGATTGGCGTGACCGACGGCCGGTTCGCACGGCGGGCGCCCGACCCGGAGCAGGCCTACCGGCAGAACCTCGAGGCTACCTACCAATCGATCAAGGCGGGTCTCTTGCGCTACGTCGCGCACGATCCGTCCAGGTGGAACGAGGAGTTCGAGCGCTACACGCGCATCCGCTATGCCTGGACGCTCGGCGCGGAGTGGCCGCGGCTGGCGATGGCCCAGGCGCTCATCGGGCAGATGCTGTACGCCGACCAGGTGGTGGACGACTGGGCGCACATCCAGGTGCCCACGCTCGCCTTCGGTGGCGCGGAAGACGTGCTGCCCGGGTCCGCCGCCCTCTTCCAGGAGCGGATGCGGTTCATCGCCGACTCCATCCCCAACGGCCGCGGCCGCCTGCTCCTGCTGCCGGGCCTGGGCCACGTGCCGCACGTGGAAGACCCCGACCGCACGTATCCGCCGCTCGTGGCCTTCCTGCGCGAGGGGCTGTGAGCCCGCACGTGCACACTCCCACGCACATGCGCACTACAATGCGCCGCGCCCCGATGCGCTGCACCCGGAAGCACCCCACCCCGAAACGGAGGCTCCGCCCATGACCTCGTGCACTCGCCTGCTTGCCGTCGGTGGTCTCGCGACGCAGACGGACGGCCACCGCGCCGTCGGCCGCGTGGTGACCGCCTGCCCGGTCGTCCGTCTCGCCCGCAGGGTGGTGCTGTGCGGCGTGCTCGCCGCGACACTGCTCGCGCCCGCCGTGGCGGCCGCCGACACCCGCACGTCCACGGGCACGCTGCCGGACGGCACGGCCTACCGCATCGATGTGCCCGACCCCTGGAACGGCACCGTGCTGGTGGGCCTCGACTACGCCGCCGGCACGACGGCCGCGAACGAGACGAGTCAGGCGCTGCTCGCCCGGGGCTACGCCATGGCGGGGACCACACGCCTCGTGACCGGATGGGACGTCACGCAGTCGATCGCGAACCAGCTCGCCACGCTCGACATCCTCACCAAGGTCCACGGCCGTCCGACCCGCACGCTCGTGTTCGGCGCCTCGCTCGGCGCCCATACCGGCGCGGCCACCATCCAGGCACGACCCGAACGCTTCGACGGCGCCCTGCTGGTGTGCGGCGGACTCGCCGGCGCCGTGGGCCTGTGGAACAGCAAGCTCGACGCCGTGTTCGTGGCCAAGACGCTCCTGGCGCCGACGGACGCGTCGCTCCCGGTCATCGGCATTCCCGCCGACTTCGCCACCACGGCCCGGCCCGCGTGGCTCCGGACGCTGGCCGCCGCCCAGCAGACACCCGAGGGCCGCGCGCGCATCGCCCTGGCGGCCGTGCTCGCGCAGCTGCCCACGTGGTCGGATCCGAGCAAGCCCGAGCCGTCGGCGAACGACCTCGAGGCGCTGCAGGCGGGTCTCTACGACAGCCTGGCGGGGTCGCGTCCGGTGGTGAGCCAGGCCATGAGCAGCCGCAACGAGATCGAGCGTCGCAGCGGCGGCAACATCTCAACCAACGCCGGTGTGGACTACGCGGCACAGCTCGAGCGCGTGCGGGGCTCGGACATCGTGCGGGAGCTGTATCGGCGCGCGGGGCTCGACCTCGCCGACGACCTCGCGGCGCTCGCACGCGCACCCCGGGTGCGCGCCGACCAGTCGGCGCTGGCGTGGACGGCACCCGCCACCTGGACCGGCCGACTGGCGGTCCCCGTGCTCACCGTCAACGGCATCGGCGACGCCATCTCACCCGTCGCCGGGCAGGAGGCCTACGAACGCGCCGTCCGTGCGGCCGGCCAGGGCGACATGCTGCGCCAGGTGTACACGCGCACCGCAGGCCACTGCGGGTTCTCGGCCGCCGAGATCGTGACCGCCGTCGAGGCGCTCTCGGCACGTGTGGAGACCGGTCGCTGGGACGACCGCACCAACCCCCACACGATGAACAGTCTCGCCGGGGCCCTCGGGCTCGGCCCGAGCCGGTTCCTGCCCTACACGCCCGACACGTTCGCGCGGGCGACGGCGCCGTAGCGCCAGGGGCTGCGCCAGGGCGCGCGGGTGCCCC
>JABFRY010000229.1 GCA_013140955.1 Acidobacteriota bacterium | reverse complement strand
GAGCATGCCGTGCGGCTCTCGGCCCCTCCGGGCGACGTGTTCGACACGTGCGGCACGGGCGGCGACCGCTCCGGCACCTTCAATATCTCGTCCACGGCGGCGCTGGTCGTGGCCGCTGCCGGCGTGCGGGTCGCCAAGCACGGCAACCGCTCGGTGTCGAGCCGCTGCGGCAGCGCCGACGTCTTCGAGGCCCTGGGCGTGGCCGTGAGCGCGCCACCCGCCGTGGTCGAGGCCACGCTCCACGCAGCCAACATCGCGTTCTTCTTCGCCCCCACCTTCCACCCGTCGATGAAGCACGCCGCCCAGGCCCGGCGCGAACTCGGCGTGCGCACGGCGTTCAACCTGCTCGGCCCGCTCAGTAACCCCGCCGGCGCGCGGCGGCAGATCGTGGGGGTGCCCCGGCCCGAGCACACCGAGCTGCTGGCCAAGTCGCTGCAGATGCTCGGCACGGATCGGGCGTGGGTCGTGCACGGCGCCGACGGTATCGACGAGATCTCGGCGAGCGGGCACACGAAGGTGTCCGAGTGCCGCGACGGCATCGTGCACACGTTCTACCTGCACCCCTCCGACGTCGGCTTGCCGCGTACGCCGCCCGAGGCGCTCCGAGGCGGCGATGCGGCCGAGAACGCCCGCCTGGTGAAGGGCGTGCTGGAAGGCGAGGCGGGTGCCCGGCGCAACGTGGTGCTCCTCAACGCCGGTGCAGCCCTCTTCGTGGCCGGCGCGGTCGAGAGCGTCCGGGAGGGCATCGCCGTCGCCGCGCGCGCGATCGATTCGGGCGCCGCGCTGGCCACGCTGGAGCGCATGGCCGCTGCCTCGCACGGAGCGCAGGGCTGATGGCGGCACCCGACCTGCTCGCCACCATCGTGGCGGCCACCGAGCGCATCACCGCCGAGCGTGCCGCGCACGAGGCCATCGGCGCCCTCGAGCGGCGCGCCCTCGCCCGCGAGCCCGACGGCGCCGCCTTCGAGGCGGGCCTGCGACGCGAGGACCGCATCAACGTGATCGCCGAGTGCAAGCGCCGATCGCCCTCACGCGGTGTGCTGGCCCGGGACTACGATCCGGTGGCCATCGCCACGGCGTACGCGCGTGGCGGCGCGGCCGCGATCTCGGTGCTGACCGAGCCGACCTTCTTCGACGGGGCGCTGGCGCACCTGGAGGCCGTGCGGGAGGCCGTCCGCGTGCCGCTCCTGCGGAAGGACTTCATCGTGGACGAGTACCAGCTCCTCGAGGCCCGGGCCACCGGTGCCGACGCCGTGCTGCTCATCGTGGCGGCGCTGGCACAGCCCGCGCTGGACCGCCTGCAACAGCGCGCCTGGGACCTGGGACTCGCCACGCTCGTCGAGGTGCACGACGAAGAGGAGCTCGACCGTGCCCTCGACAGCGGCGCGCGGATCGTGGGGGTCAACAACCGCAACCTTCGCACCCTGCAGGTGGACGTGGAGGCCTCGTTCCGGCTCGCCGCGCGGATGCCGGCGGGCGTGGTGGCCGTCAGCGAGAGCGGCCTCCGGAGCCGCAACGATCTCGCGCGCCTGGGCGCGGCGGGCTACGGCGCCTTCCTCATTGGGGAGCGCTTCATGACGGACGCGGACCCCGCGGCCGCGCTGCAGCGCCTGATCGGCGGGGCGCCATGAGCGGGCCGCTCATCAAGGTGTGCGGCCTGACCCGGGCCGACGATGTGGCCGCAGCGGTGCGGCTCGGCGCCACGGCGGTCGGCTTCGTGTTCTGGCCAGCAAGCCCACGCCATCTGACAGCGGCGGACGCGGCGCCCCTGGTGGCAGCGGTACCAGACGACGTGCTTCCGGTGGGCGTGTTCGTGGACGCCTCCGTGGAGACGATTCGGCAGGTGATGCGTGCGTCCGGCATCCGCGCGGTGCAGCTGCACGGGGACGAACCGTCGTCCTACGCCGACGCGCTCGGCCGGCCACTGTGGCGCGCCGCCGACCTCGCCACCGTGGCGGACGTGGAACGGGCGTGGCCGCCCGACGTACAGCTGCTGCTGGACGCCGGGGATCCGGTCCGCCGGGGTGGCACCGGGCGCGTCATCGACTGGGCCGGGGCGGCGGAGGTGGCCGCCAGACGGCCGGTGGTGCTGGCCGGCGGCCTCGGTCCCGACAACGTGGCGGAGGCCATCCGTACCGTCCGGCCGGTTGGCGTGGACGTCTCGTCCGGCGTCGAACGGACGCCGGGCACCAAGGATCACGATCGGCTCGCACGCTTCCTCACGGCGGCGCGACGGGCCTTCGAGGAGCAGGAGCGACCGTGAAGCTTGAACGTCTCGTGTTCGGCAGGCGCGACCCCGACGAGCGGGGCTACTTCGGACCGTATGGCGGGCGGTTCGTGCCCGAGACGCTGGTGGCGCCCATCGAGGAGCTGACGGCGGGCTACATGGCGGCGCGCCGCGACCCGGCCTTCGCCGACGAGCTGCTCGCGCTGTTTCGCACCTACGTGGGACGCCCCACGCCGCTCTACGAGGCGCGGCGTCTGTCCGCACACGCCGGCGGGGCGCGGATCTTCCTCAAG
>JABFRY010000484.1 GCA_013140955.1 Acidobacteriota bacterium | reverse complement strand
CTGGAACGCCATCGCCGCCGCGGCGTGCCGCAGGCCGCGCACGGCGCGGCGGCGATGGCGTTCCAGATGGCGGAGCTGGCGCGCCTGCTCCCCGGTCAGGACGAGACGCAGGTGCCGGCCGGCCTCGACTACGTCGTGTTCGATGCCACGCAACCCGCCGACAACGTCCTCACCGCCGAGCGCGTGGCGCTCGGCCGGAAGCTGTACTTCGACGTGCGACTCTCGGCCGATGGCAGCGTCTCCTGCGCGACATGCCACGACGTGACGCGCGGGTTCACCGACCAGCGCCCGACCTCGGAGGGCATCGGCGGGCAGGTGGGCAAGCGCAACGCCCCGACCACGATGAACGTGGCGCTGCTGCAGACCCTCTTCTGGGACGGACGGTCGCCGTCTCTCGACCATCAGGCCACGCAGCCCGTCCTCAATCCCATCGAGATGGGACATCCCGACGGGGACGCGGCCGTGCGGGCCATCGCGGGCGATCCGGACTACCAGCAGCAGTTCCAGGCCGCGTACGGGCGCGAGGTGAACTACCTGGACATCGGACGTGCCCTGGGCGCGTTCGAACGCACCCTGGTGTTCATGGACTCCCCGTTCCGGCGCTTCCTGCAGGGCGACGCCAGCGCGATCTCCGCCGAGGCGCGGGAGGGCTGGCGCCTGTTCAACGAAGAGGGGCGCTGCGTGACGTGCCATCCGCTCAACACGGGCAATCCCTTCGGCACGGACAACCGGTTCCACAACATCGGGGTCTCGGCCTCGCAGCAGGACTTCGAGTCGCTGGCGGCCACCGCCCTGCGGGCGCTGGCCGAGGACCCGAGCGAGCAGAAGCTCGACGAGCTGGCCCTCGGCACCGACCTCGGCGAGCTGGGCCGGTTCATGGTCACGCGCAACCGCTCGGACATCGGGAACTTCCGGACCCCGATCCTCGCCAACATCGGCATCACTGCCCCGTACATGCACGACGGCACGATGCCCACGCTCTGGGACGTGGTCGATCACTACAACAAGGGCGGCGAGGCCAACCTGTATCTCGACGGCGGCGTCGAGGCCCTGGCGCTCAGCGACCGGCAGATCGACGACCTGGTCGCGTTCCTCTTCAGCATGACCGACGACCGGTTCGCCGCGCAGAACGACGCGGCCATGGCCGCCCAGCGCGCGGCGGCCGCGACCGAACGCCGGTTCCGTGACACGGCGCTCGCCATGCGCGGGAAGCTCACGTTCGAAGACCGCATCACGGGACAGTAAGGAGCAGCAGATGGCAGCCAGGCACACGAGCGTCGAGACCAGGTGGATGCAGGACCGCGACCGGTTCTTCACCAGCCTGCGACGACTGGACCGGCGCGACTTCCTGCGGGTGTCGTCGGCCGCTGCCGTCGCGGCGGCGGCCCGGAGCTTCGCCCCGCCCGGCACCTTCCAGCCCGTCGCGCTCGCCTTCCAGGACGTCCCGTCCGGCGGGCCGCGGACGTTCCGGTTCGCCTACATCTCCGACTCGCACCTCTACGAACGCGACAAGAACGACCGCTTCGTCAAGGCGCTCATGCGGGCCGTGGACGACGTGAACCGGCTCGACCCGCAACCCGACTTCGTCTTCTACGGCGGCGACCTCGCGCAGCTGGGCAGCCCGCTCGAACTCGATCTCGGCGCGCAGATCCTCAGGAACCTCAAGGCTCCGCTGCGCATCATGGTCGGGGAGCACGACTGGTACTTCGACATGGGCGAGAAGTGGCGCGAGCTGTTCGGCGAGCCCACCGAGTCGTGGGACCAGGAGGGCGTGCACTTCGTCAAGCTGATGAGCGTGCACGAGGAGGACTTCTGGACGGCGCGCGGCATGAGCCCGGCCGAGCGCATGCAGACCGTGGCCGGCCTCGACAACGGCGTGCAGCGGCCCTTCATGGTCGGCGCGGAGCAGCGCGCCTGGCTGGCCGACGACCTGGCGCGGCTGCCCGCCAGCACGCCCCTCGTCGTGTTCTCGCACTCGCCGCTCTACAAGCTGTACCGGAACTGGAACTTCTGGACCGACGACGCGGACGAGATCCAGGCCATCTTGCGACGCTTCGACAACGTGACGGTCGTGCACGGACACACGCACCAGATGCTGACCAACCGTATCGGCAACATCCACTTCCATGGCCTGCTGGCCACGGCCTGGCCTTGGCCGTATGCGCCGGAGGGCATGCCGGAACTCACCATCCAGATGGCACGGCCCGACCCGTTCAACCCGAACGACGGCTGCGGAGACGGCGAGATTGCCGTGCACCCCGACGGGCTGATCGACATGGTTCACAACTTCTGGAACCGGAACCCGGTGACCGTCGCGCGCGAGTACACGGCCAGCTGGGGCCGCGAGGCGGTGCCGCCCGTGCCGACACGGCGGTCCTTCTGATGGCCGCCGGGAACCGACCGACGACGAGTCCTGGAACGAGGAGGCCTTCCGTGCGCAACCGCTCCGTCATCGCCCTGCTCGCGTCGTCGGCGGCGTGGGCCGCCGTCGTGATCCTCGTCGCCGCGTGCTCGCCGCCT
>JABFRY010000409.1 GCA_013140955.1 Acidobacteriota bacterium | reverse complement strand
GGTGCCCGAGGGGCGGGCACGCTCCGCTGCCTGCCGCCCGCCCCTCGGGCACCTGCCCGCCCGTCGTCAGGTCTGGGTCCTCGTCCGGGCCCCGCTCGGTGTCCTGGGCCGGGTCGACCAGAAATTACGGCCGGCGGGCCCGCCCCTATATTTTCCGTCCGCCCACGCACCCTCTAGTGTGTGAGGCGCATCGCTCCGCGACGTGCCAGAGACAGGCACAACGCCGTGATGCAGACCGAATCCCCAGCCAGTCCAGCCGTGCGCACCGCGCGTGGGGCAGACGACCTTCCCGACACGGGCGCGCCGGACGCGCCCGGGCGCCCCGGGCTCGACCCGGCTGACGAACTGGTGCTGTCGTTCGCCAAGCGGATGGTGGTCCAGTACATGACGTCGGAGGCTGGCGGCCAGGAACTGCACCTGTTCTACGGCGACAAGGACATCTCGTTCGACGAACCCGAGTGCTTCGGGTTTGGCGAAGCCCTCGCCACCCAGTCGCGATTCGTGGCAGGGTCGGCCACCCGGTGGGGCGCAGGACTGCCCTGGAGCCGCGTGCGCCCCCTGCTCGAGTACCTCCTCGACGAAGGGGTGCTGCTCCATGCCCGGGATGTCGCGATGCACGCACCCGCGCCCGGCAGCATGGTGCGACCCTCACCCCTGCCGCCCTCCGTCTGTCCCGTGGCCCGTACGTGGCACGAGTGCGAGGCCATCACGGAGGACCTCACGAGCCGCCCGGTCGAGGTCGGCCACCTGGAACTCATCGTCCCGATCTTCCGCGTGGCCCACATCGCGGTCGACGCCGACGGGCGACAGGTGGGTGAGGCCAACGTCTTCCCGCGCGCGTTGCGGCTCGACACCCCGACGACGTGGCTGACCTGCGCGTATCCCGGGACGCGGCACATGAGCGACCGTCCCATGAACGTCACCGCGCTCAAGGCCATGCGGCTGCACTGGACGCAGATGATGGCCGTGCTGCTGCGTGTGCGCGCCGCCTACCTTGCGCGGTGTCCCGATGCCGCCGACGGGTGGACGGTGGGGCGCGTCGAGCGACTGGCGACGCTGGTGCTGGCCCTGCCGACCTATCAGCTCGTGCGGTGCGACCGTCCCCTGGGGAACGGCCAGCTGCATCCCGTGCTGTCGTCGCTGTTCCGCGTCACCGACGGCCTGCGCATGACCATGCACCAGATGCTGTTCGTGCCCATCGGAGAGCCGGCGTTGTCGCCGGATGCCCCGCTGACCAGCGAGCAGATCTTCGAGTACGCCGAACGCAACTACTCGTTCCACTCGGAGACCGGTGTGTGCGGCGGGCCGAAGCACATGATCCAGGAGTTCCTCCGCGTGTTGCTCGAGGGCGACGGCGCCGAGCGGTTCGCCGCCATCGAGCTCGATGCGCCCGTGGCGGGCGCCCTGGCAGACATGGACCAGGCGTTCGACTACGGGCTCTACGGCCTGCAGGCCTACGCCGTGGTCTTTTCCCTGTGGCCGGCCATGGCCCGCGCCTACGAGCAGATCGCCACCGCGGCCGACGACGCCGCGGCGGCCGGTGCCGAATCGCTCACGCCCCTGCGCGACCGGCTGCGGGCCCACGTGCGCAGCGTGCGGACCGGCACCTACCTGGCCACCGAGCAGTGGCGGCTGCACCGGGAAGCCGTGTACGCCGACATGGACGCCCAGTGCAACAGGGCTCTCCGCGCGCCGGCGGAGCGCCCGTCACTGACGGATCGGCTCACCCCGACGCCCTCGGACGAGCACCGCGAGATCGAGGCGACGCTCGATCGTCTGCTGCAGGCGCGTTTCGGCGTCGCGGCCGCCGGCGACGCGACGGCCCCGCTCCGCCGGGCGGTGCGGGACTTCTTCACCCGGCAACAGGCGGTGTGTCGCGCGGCTGAGGCCGTGCAGGCGCGCATCAATCGCCTGCTGGGCCGCCCCGCGCCGACGCGCCCGTTCGGCGCAGCGGAGGCCGACGTGCACAACCTGCTGCAGGGCGCCGAGTCCCGTCGCCTGCCCTACCTCGTGGACGAACTCGAGGACGCCCTGGACATACACGTGCGGGTCGATGCGCACCGGATCTCGCTGGCCGCTCGTGCGCCGGCGCCGGAGCTATCGGCCTGAGGCACGACGAATCGCCCGGCATGCAGCCGGTCGTAGCGTGCGCGGAGACCGCGCACAAGGAGAGGCAATGAACATCAAGACGAACATCCGTGCGGGCAAGGGCGGCAGCAACAGCGGTGGCGACGGCGTGAGCGGTCGCGACCCGAACAAGCCGCGCTCGAGCGACGACTCGCCGGAAGTCGAAGTGGAAGTGTACGTGCCGCCCGTCAGCCGCTGCGCGGGGCTCTAGCACCCGTCGGGACGAGGGGTCGGCGGTCATCCGCCGACCCCTCGCTCTCATGCATCCCCCCATGCCACCCCTGGTCTCCTCAGCGCCCGCCATGCGCCACGCACATCCCCTCGTGGCGGCGGCTCCACGCCTGCGCGTGTCGCCGGCCTTCGTGCTGGCATTCGCCATGGATGGACGGCCCTACG
>JABFRY010000296.1 GCA_013140955.1 Acidobacteriota bacterium | reverse complement strand
GGTGCCGGCGCGTAGGACGTAGCCGATTGCCGCCGAGGCCCGGAACCCGGGCGCGGCGGCTGGCAAGAGAGAGAACGAGGAGACTGACCGTGGGCCAGAAGGTTCACCCATACGGGTTTCGGCTTGGCTTCAACAAGACCTGGCGTTCGCGCTGGTACTCGGATCGCGACTACGCGAAGCTCCTGCACGAGGACCTCGCGCTGCGCCAGGACCTGAAGAAGCGGTTCGCCCACGCGGGCGTGGCGCGCATCGAGACCGAGCGCGCGGCCAACAAGCTGAAGATCGACATCTACACCTCACGGCCGGGCATCATCATCGGCCGGAAGGGGACCGAGGTCGACAAGCTGAAGCAGGAGGTCCAGAAGCGGACCAACCGGGATGTGTTCATCAACATCCAGGAGATCCAGAAGCCCGAGCTCGAGGCCCAGCTGATTTCCGAATCGGTTGCCGTGCAGCTCGAGAAGCGCGTCGCGTTCCGCCGCGCCATGCGCAAGGCGGTGGAGTCCGCGCTTCGCTTCGGGGCCCGTGGCATCAAGGTCCGCGTGTCGGGCCGCCTCAACGGCGCCGAGATCGCGAGGTCGGAGTGGTATCTCCACGGCCAGCTGCCGCTCCAGACCCTGCGCGCGGATATCGACTACGGATTCGCCGAGGCGAGGACGACCTACGGCCAGATTGGCGTCAAGGTGTGGCTCTACAAGGGCGAGCGCCTGGTGCCGCGCACGGGCCGGGACGAGGAATATCGCGACCGCGGACCGCGTCGTCCGGCGCGGGCGAGCTGAGGCGTCGACCAGGCTGCGAAGCGTTCGAGGGTAACAGACCATGTTGATGCCGAAGAAGGTGAAGTACCGGAAACAGCAGCGCGGGCGCATGGCCGGCAAGGCCTGGCGCGGGTCCGATGTCTCCTTCGGAGACTACGGCCTGAAGGCGCTCGAGCCCTGCTGGCTCACGGACCGCCAGATCGAGGCGGCCCGTGTGGCGATGACCCGGTTCATCAAGCGCGGCGGCAAGATCTGGGTGCGCGTCTTCCCGGACAAGCCGATCACGAAGAAGCCGCAGGAAACCCGAATGGGTAAGGGCAAGGGCGCGCCGGAACAATGGGTGTGCGTGGTCAGGCCCGGCCGGATCATGTTCGAGATGGAAGGCGTGAACGAGGCCGATGCGCGCCGCGCGATGGAGCTGGCGTCGGCCAAGCTCCCCATCCGGACGAAGTTCGCGACCCGGGTCGGGTAGGAGAGGGCGGCATGAAGGCGACCGAGATACGCGAGCTGACGCTCGACGAATTGCGCGCGCGCGAGACTGAGCTCGACGACCAGCTGTTCCGCATGCGGATTCAGAAGTCGATGGGCCAGCTCGAGGCGCCGGGGAAAGTGAAGGGCCTGCGCCGGGACCTGGCCAGGATCAAGACGATTCTGCGCGAGAAGGCGGCGCAGTAGAACGGGTTGGTGCCGGCACCTGCCGGCAGGGATGACGAAGTCATGAGCGCTAAGGCACAGCTGACCGGAACGGTCGTGAGCGACAAGATGGATCGCACCGTCGTGGTGGCCATCGAACGTCAGGTTCGTCACGCCGTCTACGGCAAGACGCAGCGGAAGACGTCGAAGTTCGTGGCGCACAACGAGAACAACGAAGCGCGGATGGGTGACACCGTCGCGATTGCCGAGTCGCGGCCCCTCAGTCGCCGTAAGCGCTGGGTCGTGACGCGGGTGGTCGAGAAGGCGCAGCAGATTTAGGACTCGTGCCGCAGCCACGCACGATCCGCGAGGAACAGCCATGATCCAGATGCGATCCGTTCTCGACGTCGCCGACAATTCCGGCGCGCGCAAGATCTCGGTGATCAACCCGATCGGCGGGTCCACCGGCCGCTACGCGCGGCTGGGGGACATCGTGACCGCGTCGGTGAAGGAAGCCACGCCGGACGGCACGGTGAAGAAGGGCCAGGTCGTGAAGGCCGTCATCGTGCGGACCGTCAAGGAACAGCGTCGGCGCGACGGCAGCTACATCCGCTTCGACCGCAACGCCGCCGTGCTGGTCAACGATTCGGGGGAGCCGATCGGGACCCGCGTGTTCGGGCCCGTGGCCCGCGAACTGCGCGAGCGCCGCTTCATGAAAATCATCTCCCTGGCACCCGAGGTGCTCTGAGCGAGCCGCCACCGAGATCCTGCATTCAGAGTTGAGCTTATGTCCCGTCTCCAGACACCAATTCGCCGCAACGACACCGTGGCCATCATCACGGGCAAGGACAGCGGCAAGCGCGGGCGCGTCCTGAAAGTGCTGCCCGTGAGGAACCGCCTGATCGTCGAGGGCGTGAACATCATCAAGCGCCACACGCGCCCCAACCCGCAGCGCAACATCAAGGGCGGCATCGTGGAGCGCGAGGGCTCGCTGCACGCGAGTAACGTGCAGCTGGTCTGCCCGGAATGCAGCAAGCTCACCCGCGTCGGACGTCGCGTGCTGGCTGACGGCCGCAAGGTGCGCGTCTGCCGCAAGTGCGAGGGAGTGGTGGACAAATGAGCCGCCTGAAGGAACGTTACGCGCGCGACGTCGTGCCCGCGCTCAGCAAGGAGTTCGGCTACGGCAACGTGATGGCCATTCCCAGGATCACCAAGGTGGTGGTCAACATGGGCCTTGGCGAGGCGACGTCGAACTCGAAGCTGGTCGAGGTGGGAGCCGACGAACTCGGTCGCATCACCGGCCAGAAGGCGATGGTCCGCCGGGCCACCAAGTCCATCGCGCAGTTCAAGCTCCGCCAGGGCATGCCCGTCGGCACCATGGTCACGCTTCGGGGCGAGCGGATGTACGAGTTCCTCGACCGGCTCATCAGCATCGCGCTGCCGCGCGTGCGCGACTTCCGGGGCGTCTCGCCCAAGGGATTCGACGGGCGTGGGAACTTCACGATGGGCCTGCGCGACCAGCTGATGTTCCCGGAGATCGACTACATGAAGGTCGACAAGCCCAGGGGCATGAACATCTCCGTCGTGACGACGGCGAAGACCGACGAGGAGGCGCGGAAGCTGCTCCAGTTGATGGGCATGCCGTTCCGCACGAACTAGCCGCCCGGCGAGCCGGCCGGCATACAGCCCGCCGGCACCGGGCACGGGCCGAGACGAGACAGGATCGAAACCATGGCAACGACAGCGAAGATCGCCAAAGAGGCCAAGCCGCCGAAGTTCAGGATCCGCCTGCGCAATCGCTGCAGGCAGTGCGGTCGCCCGCGGGCGTTCATGCGGAAGTTCGCGATGTGCCGCCTGTGCTTCCGGAAGGCGGCACTCGAGGGTGACATCACGGGCGTGACCAAGAGTTCCTGGTAAGAGCGCGCGGCCGCTGCCGACGAGAAGAGCAGAGATATGACCGATCCGATTTCCGACATGCTCACGCGCCTCCGCAACGCCGTCGTGGCGAAGCACACCCGCGTGGACATGCCCGCGAGCAGGTTGAAGACGGATATAGCGCGGATCCTCCAGGACGAGGGCTACATCCAGGGCTACAAGATCATCGAGGAGCCGGCCACGCGGGAGGGGCGACAGCCCCGCCAGCTGATTCGACTGCTCCTCAAGTACGGTCCGCGCGGCGAGCGGGTCATCACGGGCCTCGAGCGGATCAGCCGGCCGGGTCGCCGGGTGTACCTGGGCGTGAAGGACGTGCCGCCGGTGCTCGGGGGACTCGGGACGAGCATCCTGACCACCTCGAGGGGAGTCATGACGGACCGCGCGGCCAGGAAGGCCGGGGTCGGCGGCGAGGTGCTCTGCAACGTCTGGTAGGCTCCCCACCCGGGGGCATCGGTCGAAGGGCGGCCCGCGTGGCGAGGCCCCTCGATCGGCTCCAGGGTCGGAGTCCCGGCGAGTGTTCGCGCGCACTGCGCGGCGACTGAGGCGAGGAAGAGGCGATGTCCCGAATTGGAAAGAAGCCGATTCCGGTCCCCAAAGGGGTGACCGTGAAGATTGCAGGCGACGCGGTGGAGGTGCAGGGGCCCAAGGGCACGCTGCGCCAGCCGCTGCCGCCGGGGATCGTGTTCGCCCATGAGGGCACCGATCTCATCGCGCGCCTCGAGCGCGACGACCGCGCGCTGGGCAAGTTCCACGGCCTGGCGCGGAGTCTCGTGGCCAACGCCGTATCCGGCGTGACGGACGGGTTCAAGAAGGAACTCGACATCGTCGGCATCGGTTACCGCGCCGAGGTGAAGGGTAAGCAGGTGCACTTCGCCCTGGGCTATTCGCATCCGATCGTGTTCGACATTCCGTCGGGCATCGACATCGCGATCGACAAGCAGACGCACATCACCGTGACCGGTGTGGACCGCCAGCTCGTGGGGCAGGTGGCCGCGAACATCCGCCGGATGCGCAAGCCCGATCCCTACAAGCAGAAGGGCGTGCGGTACACCGGCGAGGTGCTGAAGAAGAAGGTCGGCAAGACCGGGGCGAAGTAGCCCGGGTCGCGCGAGGACAGCGAGCGATGAAGATCAAGACGAGATCGGACCGACGCGAACGGATCAAGCACCGCATCCGGAAGCGGGTGAGTGGCACCCAGGAGCGGCCGCGGCTGACGGTATTCAGGAGCGTCACCCACATGTACGTGCAGGTGGTGGACGACATGGCGGGAACGACCATCGCCGCCGCCTCCACCGTGGAGCCGGCCCTGCGTGGCGCACTGCCGGAGGGGGCACGTGGCGGCAACATCGCCGGTGCGAAGGCCATCGGGAAGACCATTGCCGAGCGCCTGCTCGACAAGGGCGTGAAGCGGGTGGTCTTCGACCGCAACGGCTTCCTCTATCACGGGCGCGTCAAGGCCGTGGCCGACGCCGCGCGCGAAGCAGGTCTGGAGTTCTAACGTGGCACTGATGAACCGAAACCGCGAGAAGATCGACGCCTCGCAGCTTGACATCAAGGACACGGTTGTGTCGATCAACCGCGTGACCAAGGTCGTCAAGGGCGGCAAGAACCTGAGCTTCAGCGCGCTCGTCGTCGTCGGAGACGGCCTGGGTGTGGTGGGTTTCGGGGTCGGCAAGGCGAAGGAAGTGCCCTCGGCGATCAAGAAGGGCATCGAGGCCGCCAAGAAGAACCTGATCCGCGTGCCCCTCCGGGGTACCACCATTCCGCACCAGATCGTGGGGCGGTTCGGGTCGGGCAGCGTGCTGTTGAAGCCCGCGCCCGAGGGCACGGGACTCATCGCGGGCGGTGCCGTCCGGGCGGTGGTCGAGTCGGCGGGCATCCAGAACGTCCTGACGAAGTCCCTGGGCTCGGCCAACCCGCACAATGTGGTCCGCGCGACCTTCGCCGGCCTGCGCGACCTGAAGGATCCCGCGCTCGTGGCGCGGCTGCGAGGCAAGGAACTCAGCGAACTCGTCGGCGCCTAGGCGCCGCGGGGCACACAACGCCATGTCCAAGAAGACTGCGAGCAAGACGGGCGGCAAGCGCCTGACGGTCACGCTGATCCGGAGTACGATCGGCTTCAACAGGACCCAGGCCGAGACGGTGCGAGGGATGGGCCTGCGCCGCATCCGCCACTCGGTGGAGTTGCCGGATACGCCGGAAACCCGCGGGATGATTCTCAAGGTCCGTCACCTGGTGACGGTGTCGGAGTAACGCCATGGATCTGAGCAACCTCAAGCCGTCCCCAGGGGCCAAGCACCCGAAGAAGCGCGTCGGCCGTGGGCAGGGCTCCGGCAACGGCGTACAGGCGGGTCGTGGGCACAAGGGCGCCAAGTCGCGCTCCGGGTTCACGTTCAAGCGCGGGTTCGAGGGTGGCCAGATGCCCCTGCACCGGCGCATACCGAAGCGAGGGTTCCACAACCCCTTCCGGGTGGAGTACGAGGTAGTGAACGTGGACCGGATCGCCGAGGTCTTCGAGGCCGGCGCGGTGGTCACCCCCGAATCCCTGCGCGAGCGCGGGCTCGTGCGTGGCGGGGCCCTCGTCAAGGTGCTGGCGCGCGGCGACATTTCCAAGCAGCTGACCGTGCAGGCGCACAAGTTCAGCGGCAAGGCCGCGGAGAAGCTCGCGGCCGCCGGCGGATCCGCCGAGGTCGTGGGGGGCAGGGCCTGACAGGTCGGACGGGATAGGTGGCCATGGAAAACGTACTGAAGAACCTCTTCGCCGTCACGGATCTCCGCAACCGCGTGCTCTTCACGCTCGCGCTGCTGGGGGTCTATCGCATCGGCAGCCACATCCCGACCCCAGGCGTGAACACCGAGGCCCTGACGCTGCTCGCGGAGCAGGCGCAGAACACGATGTTCGGCCTCTACGACATGTTCTCGGGCGGGAACCTGTCCCAGGTGACGATCTTCGCCCTCGGGGTGATGCCGTACATCACCGCCTCGATCATCTTCCAGCTGCTCACCGTGGTCTGGCCGTACCTGGAGCGCGTCTCGAAGGAAGGTGAGCTCGGGCGCCGCAAGATCACGCAGTACACGCGCTACGCGACGCTCGCGCTCGCCATCGTGCAGTCGCTCGGGATCGCCATCTTCCTGGAGCGTCAGACCCAGATCGCCGGCGGGCTGCCACTCGTGTTCGATCCCGGGTGGGGCTTCCGGCTGATGTGCATGCTGACGCTCACCACCGGCACCATGTTCATCATGTGGCTCGGCGAGCAGATCACGGAGCGTGGAATCGGCAATGGCATGTCGCTGCTCATCTTCGCCGGCATCGTCGTCGGGCTGCCGAGCGCCGTCCTCACGACGTTCGATCAGATGCAGACCGGGCAGATCAGTTTCCTGCGGGTGCTGTTCCTGCTGATCATGGCCGTCGTCGTGATTGGTGCCATCATCTTCGTCGAGCGTGGCCACCGGCGCATCACCGTGCAGTACGCGAAGCGGGTGGTGGGTCGGCGGCAGTACGGCGGGTCGAGCACCCATATCCCGCTGAAGGTGAACACGGGCGGTGTCATCCCGGTGATCTTCGCGTCCTCGATCCTTGCATTCCCGGCCACCATCGCGACGATCGTGCCGTCCGGCGGCTGGGGGCAGGTGCTGACCGACCAGCTCGCCTACGGTATGCCCCTGTACAACCTGCTGTACATCACGGGCATCGTGTTCTTCGCCTACTTCTACACGGCGATCATCTTCAATCCGGATGACGTGGCGGAGAACATGCGGAAGTACGGCGGGTTCGTCCCCGGCATCCGGCCTGGCAAGCGGACGGCGGAGTACATCGACACGATCCTCGCGCGGATCACCCTGGTCGGCGCCCTGTATCTGGCGGCGGTCGCCATCCTGCCGGAGTTCCTCATCACCGGCTTCAAGGTGGCGCCCATTCCGTTCATCGGCGAGACCCTGGATGCGGCCCTGCCGCTGTGGATGACGCAGGGGCTCGGCGTGACGTTCTTCTTCGGCGGCACCTCGCTGCTCATCGTGGTGGGCGTGGCGATGGATACGGTGCAGCAGGTCGAATCGCAGCTCATCATGCGGCACTACGATGGCTTCATGAAGCGCACGAGAATACGCGGTCGCCGCGGCTGATGCGAGCGTCGCCGATGGAAGACGGGAGCGGCGCACGATGGGCCTGAACGTGGTGATGCTCGGGCCGCCGGGAGCGGGCAAGGGCACGCAGGCCACGCGGTTCGCGCGCGAGCGGGGCATCCCGAAGATTTCAACGGGGGACATCCTGCGCGACTCCATCAAGGCCGGAGCGCCGATAGCCCTCGAGGCGAGCGAACGGATGGATCGCGGCGAGCTCGTGGACGATGCGACGATGATTGCCATCGTGCGGCAGCGCCTGAGCCAGCCGGACGTGGAGCCGGGATTCGTGCTGGACGGGTTTCCCAGGACCGTCGACCAGGCCCGCGCGCTGGATGTGTTGATTGAGGAGCGGGGCAACGGTCCGCTGGTCGTCGTGAAGGTGCAGGTGCCCGAGGCCGAGTTGGTGCAGCGCCTGACCAGCCGGCGGATCTGTGGCAGCTGCGGCGCCAACGCGGACCCGTTCGACGTTGCCGATGTCTGTCGGATTTGCGGGGGGGCGCTGGTGCAGCGCGTCGACGACAACCAGGGCGTGATACGCGAGCGCTTCCGGGTGTACTCGCGTGCCACCCAGCCGCTGGTGGATTACTACCGGGAGCGGCCGACGTTCCGCACGG
>JABFRY010000403.1 GCA_013140955.1 Acidobacteriota bacterium | reverse complement strand
ATGCATGGCGACCTTGAGCTCCGTGAGCTTGGTCACCATGTCTTCGGCGGAGGTCGCGGGCCGCACGGCCTTGTCGATGGCGGCGATGTGGCCGCTCTTGTCGATGTAGAACGTCCAGCGGTTGGCCACGCCACGGTCGTTCAGCACGCCGTAGGCGCGCGCGGTGGCCTTGGTCGGGTCTGCCAGCATCGGGAAGTCGGCTTCCTTCTTGTCCACCACGCGCTGGTTCTCGCCCTGGCCGAGCGTCACCGACGTGGCCTTGGCGAACGCGGTGTTCTCTTCGAGCGTGTCCACGCTGGCCATGAAGTACGTCACTTCGTACATCTTGATCTTGTCGCCGTTCTCCGCGAGCGACTTGCACTCGATGGTGCAGCCCTGCGTGAACGCCTTCGGGAACCAGGCCACGACCACGGCGCTCTTGCCGCGGTAGTCGGACAGCTTGTGGGTCTTGCCGTCGGTGCCCTGCAGGGTGAAGTCGGGGGCCATGTCGCCCACCTTGAGTTCGGCACCGCTCTGGGCCGAACCAACCATCGTCAGGGCCGCGAGGAGCCCAACCGTCAACAGTGCGCGCATTCCACGTCCTCCTGAGTAACAGATTTCGGTGCCCGAGTATACCGCCGGGTGTCGGCGCTCGTGAAAACTTTCGCTTGGACGCCGCCCCACGGCCTCGGGGTGCATGCCTCTGGTGTCGGCACGGCTAAGGTGCATCAGTAGAGGTACATCGGCCCGTCTGAGGGCAGGGTGGCACCTCCGGAATCGTGCTCGTCGCCGGTCCAGGCGGGGCCAGGGTGGGGAATCCTCCGCGGCGGAAGGCAGTGGCGCGACCGCCGTGCGGTGGCACGCCGCCGGGGCTGCCACCCGGCACCGATCCGCGGCGTGTCGGGTCGAACTCGACCGCAAATCTCATACACTGCTCGGACGATGCAGGGCCCAGCCTACCCGCCTGCGCGCCAGGTCGCGCCGCGCATCCACGAACACTTCTCGCGCCGCTCGGCAGAGCTCCTGCAGCGGGCGGGCGAGCCGCCGGCCACGGTGCCAGACCAGGTGGACATCGAGGAGCTGATCTCGGCTGCGTTCTGGTCGAGCCTGCGCCGCGAGGAGGGCACCCCGCCCCGTGTGTCCCTGGCCTTCCTGACGCCCGAGCAGTCGGGCCACCCGCTCCTCTTCGAGCGGCCCCTGCGCCTGCTGCCGGAACTGCTCACCCGCGTGGCCCCCGGCGTGGACCGCGCCGGCATACACGTAGGCGTGTGGCGGGATGCCGGCGGGCTGGCCGTCTGGGGGACGACCCGCGAGGTGCCGCGCGCGTGCTTCGTCCTGGAGGTCGTGGGACCCGGCCTGCTGGTGGTCAAGCATCACCGCGACGACGGCACCGGCAAGTTCGTCAACGTGGCGGTCCTCGAAGGCGACCAGGTGAAGCTGGTGGACGAGCATGCGTCGAGCCTGCCCGACTGTCCGTCGCTCCTCGGCTCGCTCATCGGCCTGGATGCACCAGAGGCCTCCGGGCCCGTCAACGTTCTGGTGGAGCTGGCCGTGTCGATGCGTGCGCACCGACATGGAGGGACGCTCCTGGTGGTGCCCGACGGCAGCGAGGGGTGGCGCGAGTCGATTACGCGCCCGGTGCCCTACTCCGTGTCGCCGCCCTTCTCGGCGCTGGCGCACCTGGCCACCGGGGTGCCCCGGGACCTGGCCTATTCCACATGGCGTGACGAACTCTCGCGTGCCGTGGACGGCATTGCCGGTCTGACGGCCGTGGACGGGGCCACGGTCATCACCGCGACGTTCCAGCTGGTGGCGTTCGGCGCGAAGATCACGCGCCGCACGGGGTGGCCGCAGGTGGAGCGCCTGAGCATCACCGAGCCGGTCGAAGACAACCTGGCGCGGCTGGTGGACCCGACCGAGCTCGGGGGCACGCGGCACCTGTCGGCGGCCCAGTTCGTCCAGGACCAGCGCGACGCACTGGCCCTCGTTGCGTCGCAGGACGGCGCGTTCACGGTGTTTGCCTGGTCGCCGGTCGAGGACATGGTGCACGCGCACCGGATCGAGACGCTGCTGCTCTGAGTACGAAGGTCCGCCCGCTGCAGGCCGCGGGCGCGCAATCACTCTTCGGCACGGCGCCGCGCGACCCGGTGCCTGTGCTTCGCCGCAGGCGCCTCGTGAAGTGATCCTGCCGGTCAGCGGTGGGTGTGCGCCTTCGGCATGCCCAGTTTGCGTACCGTGTCGCGACCGAAGTCGAACTCGATCATCACGACCGGCTCATCGCCGACGACCCACCCGTCGTGGCCC
Organism: Acidobacteriota bacterium; assembly: GCA_013140955.1. Lineage (GTDB taxonomy): Bacteria > Acidobacteriota > Vicinamibacteria > Vicinamibacterales > UBA2999 > JABFRY01. Next base: position 243 of record JABFRY010000403.1, on the reverse strand, counting down.
GGGTCGATGGCAATGATCTGCGGCGCCTGGTGCTCCACCACGCAGCCGTCGGCGTACTCGATATGGATCCGGCCCTTCACCAGGAAGCCGGCATGGGCGTGCATGCAGAGCGCCGTCCCCACGGCTGGTCGCATGTCCACGGACCAGCGGAAACCGGGCGGGTAGATCATGCGCTTGACGCGTGCCGCGCCCACCTGCGCCACGTCGAGGCGTACGTGGCCCACGTACGCCTCGACGTGGCGC
>JABFRY010000425.1 GCA_013140955.1 Acidobacteriota bacterium | reverse complement strand
CACCCGCGTCGTCCAGGCGTAGTGCTGCGGCCGCCGTGGGCTCGCCCATGCGCCGGAGGATCTCGGCAGCAGACGCGGGCATCACGGGCAGCAGCAGCACGGCCGCCACGCGCACCGCTTCGGCCACTTCGAACAGGACCGCGTCCAGCTGGTCCGCTGCGCCCGGGTCGCGCGCCAGGGCCCAGGGGGCGGCGCTGGCGATGTATTCGTTGGCCGCGTCCACGATCCGGTAGGCCGCCGCCACGCCGTCGTGCAGCGCCAGGGCGTCCATCGCGGTGCGGTACGCAGACAACGACTCGCCAGCCACCTCGGCCAGTCGCCCGCCGGCGCCCGCCGGCCGCAACCGGCCCGCCCGGTATTTCTCCGCCATCGCCGCGATGCGGCTCACGAGGTTCCCCAGGTTGTTCGCGAGGTCCGTGTTATAGCGCTCCTCGTAGCGCTCCCACGTGAAGTCGCCATCTCCCCCGTACGAGATCTCCTTCACGAGGAACAGCCGCAACGGGTCGGCCCCGAAGCGCGCCGCCACGTGCACCGGGTCGAGGCTCGTGCCGAGCGACTTGCTCATGCGCTCCCCGCCGAAGTTGACCCATCCGTGCCCGAAGACCTGCCGCGGCAGGGGCAACCCGGCGCTCATCAGCATCGCCGGCCAGACGACCGTGTGAAACCTGGTGATGTCCTTGCCGACCACGTGGAGGTCCGCCGGCCACCACCGCGCCATGGCCTCACTGTCGTCGCCGTAGCCCAGGGCGGACACGTAGTTGATCAACGCGTCCGCCCAGACGTAGGCCACGTTCTCGGGCGCAAACGGCAGCGGAATGCCCCAGGCCTGGCCCGCACGGCTGACCGAGATGTCCTCGAGCCCGGACTCGAGCAGCCGGAGCATCTCGTTCCTGCGGACGTCGGGCCGCAGGAAGCCGGGGTGGGCCGCGAAGTGCTCGAGCAGGGGTTCCCGGTACTTCGAGAGGCGAAAGAAGAAGTTCTTCTCGCGAATCCACTCGGGGGTGAGCGTCGGGTGCAGGGGACACTTGCCGTCCACGAGATCGCGCGTCTGCTTGAACGCCTCGCATGACACGCAGTACCAGCCCTCGTAATGGCCCTCGTAGATGTCCCCGCGATCGAAACTGGCCTGCGTCAGCTTCTGCACCGCGCGCCGGTGCCTGGGCTCGGACGTCCGAATGAAGTCGTCGAAGGACACGTCGAGGGCGGCCCAGACCGCCCGGAACTCCTGCTCCATCCGGTCGCAGTACGCGAGCGGATCGAGCCCCTGCTCGACGGCGCGGCGGTAGACGTTCTGCGAATGTTCGTCGTTGCCCATCACGAAATGGGTCTCGACGCCGCACAGACGCTTGTAGCGGGCGATCACGTCGGCCGTGATCTTCTCGTAGGCCGTGCCCAGATGGGGCCGGCTGTTGACGTAGTCGATGGCAGTGGTCAGGTAGAAGCGCATGGATGCGGTCCCGATCAGGCGTTCATGTAGGCGTGAAGGGCGGCAGCCTGCACGTCCTTCACCGGCCGCCCGCTCGTCTCGGCCAGCCGCAGGCAATCGTCGAACTCTGGCGCGACGTTCATCACGGCGCCGTCGCGCCGCGCCACTTTCAGGTGCACCGGGCCGAACGGCGTCTCCACCTGCACGCGCTCGCGGGCCAGGCACTCGCGTTGCATCTCCTGCCAGCGCACGCCAATCGAGGTGGTCTCGCGGAACAGCACGGCCGCGACCGCCTCGCGCAGCGCGGGCGGTACGAGCACGCTCACGAGCGTGCCAGGGCGATTCTTCTTCATCTGGACGGGCGTGAAGAACACGTCGAGCGCACCCGCCCCGAAGAGACGGTCCATCAGCGGCCCGAACACCTGCGGGTTCATGTCGTCGATCTCGCACTCGACGTTGACGATCGTCTCGGTGCGGGCGTGGCCGCCGTCATCGCCCACAAGGACCCGCAGCACGTTCGGTGTGTCGGGGAAATCGCGGGTCCCCGCGCCGTACCCGCTCCGGGACAGCCGCATGGCTGGCGGAGGCCCGTAGCTGGTGGCGTACCCGGTCACCAGCAGTGCCCCGGTCGGGGTGACAAGTTCCGCCACCTGGGCGCCGGCGTAGATCGGCACGCCCTCGAGCAGCCGAACCGTGGCAGGCGCTGGCACCGGGTAGAGGCCATGGGCCGAGCGCACCATGCCGCTGCCGACGTTCAGCGGCGACGCGGAGAACCTCCGGGCGCCGGTGAGTTCGAGCGCGTGCACGGTACCCACGATGTCGATGATCGAGTCGAGGGCGCCCACCTCGTTCAGGTGGACGCGGTCGAGCGTCGTGTCGTGCATCTCGGCCTCGACGGTGCCGAGCCGGGTGAACAGCGCCTTGACGCGGTCCCGCGCGTCCCCGCTCAGCCTCGAACGGTCCACCAGCCGGAAAATCTCCGCCAGCGTCCGGTGCTCGTGGTCATGCGCATGGGCGTCGCTGTGGGAGTGGGAGTGGGAGTGGGAGTGGGAGTGGGAGTGGCCCTCGCTGCCCCCGTGCCTGTGGTCGTCGGCATGGCTGT